>CAMYMX010000354.1 GCA_947259605.1 uncultured Polyangiaceae bacterium
AGCTCCAGCGTGATCGGCAGTTGCACGCGCGCGTCCACCTCTGCGGTTTCAGAGAAGACCAGCTCTTTTTCGACTTCGACCTTTTCGGGTTCGAGCAGTGTTTCTGCAGAAGACCCTTTCAGAACCTCCTCGGGAACCGGTTTCCTCACGCGAAGCTCAACGCTGATCTGCGACGGCACCGGGGTTTCGTCCCGAGTCGCGGGCTCGAACTCCGCCTGCCCAATCGCCTCGATTGCGAGATCACAGAGCTCGCGCCCAGCGTCGCATTTCTCCACGATCCCCTTCCCTTCTGGATCGATCCGAACCATGACTCGCACCAGACCTGACTCCGGCCTCTCGACGCCGGCCGGCACCTCGATGCCCGGGAGCGACTTCACCTTGGGCGCCACCAGATCCTGGGCAGCTGCGACTGCCGCAAACGCAGCGAATCCCAAAATGAAGCAAAGCGAGGATCTCATAGAGCGTCTCTATTTGATCGAACGGTGGAGCTTTTCCATTTGTGCGATCCGATCTTTGAGCATTCGTTTGAGCGCCGCACGCAGGTAGGGCTCGATGTCGGCGTCCGTGCTGCCCGAATGTGAGACGACCTGCTGGTACAGGCGTGAAGTCTCTTCGGAGACGGCGAGTGTGATCTTCGATTCGCTGAGGTGGTCGTCGATGAGGCTGCGAACGAGCCCACTCATGTTCACCCCGAGCTCCAGAAGCCGAACATGCTGATCCTCGCGGATCATCAGGCTGATGCGTCGAAACTCGTCGGTCATGCGTCCCTCCGGATTTGTAGCCTTGTACACCAAAATATACAAAAATACAAATATATGCTGTGTTATATAAACTTGTGCATTATGATATAGAAATCCACAGACACAGCAATCAAGGAGGCCGCCATGCGCCGCATCATCATCACCCTCACCGTCGCCCTCAGCTTCCTGATGGCCGCTACGCTCGGACTCGTCGCCTGTACGAACCCGCATGCCCCAGCAGGCCATGAAGGCTACGTCTTCGAAGAGCCGCGCATCATCGGCGAAGGCGGTTTCCGTGGCGTCGTGCAGGGCCCCGGAAACTACGGCATCAGCGCCTTTCGAAACCGAAGCATCAACATCGACACGCGGCCCACCACCTATACCGAGCAGTTCAGCATCCTCGTCAAGGACGACCTCAACGTCGCGTTCGATGTCCATGCGGTGATGAAGGTCCGACAGGGCGAGGTTCGGTCGGTCGTGGAGGCGTTCGGCGGGCTGCACTGGTACGAGCGATTCATCAAAGAGCCTTTTCGAACGATCGTACGTCAATCCGTCCAGGAGTACTCCAGCCGTGAGCTCAAGTCGGAGCGCGACGATATCGCAACCTCGATTCAAGCAGCCCTGAGCGCATACCTCGAGAATGCCCCGTTCGAAGTGGTTCGACTTGCGGTTGGGAACATCGACTACCCGGCGGTGGTCTCGCAAGCGGTCGAGAAGAAGCTCGCGGCGAAGCAGTTGCTCGAGGAAAAGCAAACGCAACGGGAGATCGCGCAGCGCGACGCGGAAATCCGAGTCGAAGAAGCCAAGGGCATCGCCGCAGCGCAGAAGATCATCAACGCGACACTGACCCCGAACTACCTTCAGCACGAAGCGATCCAAGCCCAGCGCAGCATGGCCAGCGCTCCCAACCACACCACGGTCTACATTCCTGTAGGCTCCAACGGACTGCCGCTCGTTCACACCCCATAGACGACCAGTCCGCTGAGTGCTCCGTGCCCGCAGAGCCCTTGCTTGACGGCTCGCGCAAGCAGGGCTACTTCTCCCACCTCTTTGCGGGTGTAACTCAGTGGTAGAGTGCGACCTTCCCAAGGTCGAGGTCGAGAGTTCGAATCTCTTCACCCGCTCCGCAGCCTGCGGGCCCCTTTTCGCACGAACTGCGAGGTTCCGCACAGGCGTTCAGCGCTCGAATCGCTACCCTGAAAGCGATCGGAGGAAGGCTGCTTTGAAAGCGCTTGCGATGATGGCTTGGATCTCGCTGCTGGGGAGTGACCCGCTCGTCGACCCTTGGGAGAACGCCGTTTCCCAGCTCAGCGAGATCGAGATCTCGACCTTCCAACAGCCTCCGGATTCGTGGGCCTGGAGGCTCGACGACAACGAGCTGCTGAATCCCTTCGAGGAGGAATAGGGATTTCCGGTTAATTCAGGCCCAGAGCCGCAGGCGGCTGCACCGGATACTTCCACTGCCGCAACTACACGAGCTGTAAACATTTACTTCTGGACCATGGTCTGGAACTCCGCGATCCTCTCGAAGATGCTTGTAAGTCAATGTGGGTCCGCCTTGAGAAGCGCCAGGCGGCCAAGGACTGACGCATGGACCGCATGAGCTCGACCATCATCGACTTCACAGAGGCCGCGTACGACCTCGAGCTCAGCGACCAGGAATGGCTTCCGAAGCTGCTGAAGCGCGGCCTACCGATCCTCGAGCACGGCCTTGGGGTCGCGGGCTACGAGTATGGCCGTCCTCCTCACTCAGAGGCGGTGGAGCTCCGCGATGTACATGTCGCGTCGGGACCCAAGGGCTTCGCAGAGCGCCACCTGCGTGCCCTGTCCACCACCGACCCAGAAGTGCTCCGGAGGCAACTGCGCCCTGGGTCGGCATCGACGGGTTCCGAGCACAGCAAAGATAACCCCGAGGAGCTCGCCCACTACATCTCGCACGTCGATTACTGCAAGGACGTCCTGTTCCTGACCGCGGTTGATGCGAGAGGCGCTGGCGTGGCCATCGTCGCACCACTCTCAGAGGTCACGACGCTGTCTCCGCAAGACGCCCGGCGTTGGCAGATGCTCGCGGCGCACGTCGAGGCCGGACACAGGTTGCGGCAGGCGATCGCGGAAGGCAACGTCGATCGAGAAAGCAACGACGACTTGCCACACGACGCCGAGGCGGTCTTCGATGCCAGCAGCTTCCAAGTCACCGAGGCGGTCGGGCCTGCAAAAGATCACCAGACCGCAAAACGGCTTCGCGACGCCGCGATCACGGTTGATCGCGCGCGGGGAAAGATGCGAAAAACCAATCCCGAAAATGCGCTCGCAATGTGGAAGGCCTTGGTTCGAGGGCGCTGGTCGATGGTCGATTGGTTCGATACCGACGGGAGGCGATTTGTCTTGGCAATCCCGAACCCGCCGAGCGTGATCGACCCCCGCGGGCTCAGCGAACGCGAAAGCCAGGTCGTCACCTATGCGGTGCTCGGCCAAAGCAACAAAATGATCGCCTATCGCCTGGGCCTATCGACCTCTCGAGTGTCGACCCTCCTCCGGAGCTCCATGCGCAAATTGGGCTTTCGCACGCGCTCTCAACTGGTGATGCAGATGGGCGACTTTCCGGCGCTCGAGTAGCACCTTCGCTAGACGACGAGCGGGATGTCGTAGGCCGTGCAGTAGCCCTCGAAGCGCTCACGAATCTGGCCGAGGGTCAGGCCGAAGTCCTCGATTTCGTACTGGTGCGGACCGTGCTTTCCAGGCGGATTCTTGGCAAGGAACGAACGCATCCGCCGCTCGACGTCGCTCGACCAAGGAATGCTGAATCGCTCGTAGGCTCGGCCGAGGGCGGCAACCGGGTCCGCAACCACCTGTTCGAACTGAATGTCCATGAATTGCTCGGACTTGTCGCGGTGCTTGTTGCGCACTGCGGTCGCCAGGTCGAGCGAATCGGCCCACCAGTGCATCTCCTGCTGCCCGAGCACGATCGGATCGACCGAATCACTTGCCATTCCACGAAGGACGTAAAAGAGACTTGCAAGCGAAGGAACGGTTTTCGCAGGGTCACGGTGTGTAAAAATGATCCGCGCGTCGGGGTACTCGGTGAGCAGCGCGTCCAGCGATCGCAGATGCACCGGGCTCTTGAGCACCCATCGGTCCTTCATGTGCCTGCTTTGCAGGTGCTCGAGGTAGTGCCGGTGGTAACGGTAAGCGGGCGCGTGGCTCTGCCGGTCCACCCACGCTTGGTAGCTTGGCACGTTGAAGATCATGTTGAGCTGAGGGCCGAGCATGCTTTGCGCGAGGATAGGGACGCACTCCTGAGCGAGCTCTGCGCCGATCTCATGAATCGAGGCAAGAGAGGGAGCCATGGTATCCATGTGCCCGAATTGCGTGCGCGCCTTGGCGATGCGC
Organism: uncultured Polyangiaceae bacterium; assembly: GCA_947259605.1. GTDB lineage: Bacteria > Myxococcota_A > Polyangia > Polyangiales > Houyiibacteriaceae > SG8-38. Next base: position 4,131 of record CAMYMX010000354.1, read on the forward strand.
GGGTCGGTGTCGAATGTGGCGCTTTCGGGAGGCGGGTCCGGGAACTGGACCTCCCAAGCGAGGGGCGCGCGGTTCGCAGCGTCCTGCGCAAGTAGGTTGTGGAGAATCGTCGTACCGGTGCGTGGAAACCCCACGATGAAGACGGGGCGCTCGATTGGAACCCCGGCGAGCTCGGGATGGGCGGCGCGATGCCGGTAGACGCTAAATCGATTCTGGAGAAAGCCGAGAAGCGACTGACGGCACATGACTCGGCCGAGCCAGCTCAAGTCCGCTTCGCGGGCGATTGCGTCAGAAAACACGGGGAGTGCCTCCAGAAAATGTGGATCGCCAATCTGGTCGGACTTTGCAGCGCGCGACGCG
>CAMYMX010000355.1 GCA_947259605.1 uncultured Polyangiaceae bacterium
AAAAGCGGCGCGCCGGACGCGAGTGCGATCCCGAGGCACAGGGGCAGGGCCACGAGGAACACCACGATCCCTGCACGTACGTCGTCCCCTAGGTATCGCCGGTCGTAAGTCATAGCTGAGGTTTATGGGGCGCGGAAGACCCGCGGCTAGAGCCGGAGCTTAACCTTAATGGTCTTTGGATCGCCAGTGTACGAAAACAGGGCGGCCTCGTACTTCGGAGGGCCGAATCGCTCCGGCGGGACGTTGTTCGAGACACCCCACCATTCTTTCGGGCGCCCCACCATGCTGGTCTTTAGCTCGCCGTCCTTATCTTCGTCGTGCATGACCGAGACCGCGTATTTGCCAGCCTTCACGCCTTTGAACACGCAGGTTGCCTTCCCGGCCTTGGACTTCACGAACATCATGGCATCCGCTTTTTTGGGATTCGAGGGGAAGCCATCGTCTTTCGAGTACAACGAACAGCCGATCTGCCCCTTGTCGTTTTGGATGTTTGAAATGTCGACCGTCAAACCCGCAGGAGGGCTCGCGACTTCTTCTTCGGCGGTAGCGGGTGCGGACAACGCGAAGGCGACCAGCACGAGAATGAACGTCTGAAGTGTGCTGCCTCTTGCCATTTTCGACTTCCAAATCCCTTCAAGGTGAGTGTGTACTCGAAGCGCTCGCCTACTCCAAGATATGTTATCCCAAGACGATCTATTGAGCACTTTGGCGGACTCTCCAACCGGCGGCCACGTCGATCGAAGCCGCCTGGCTGGCCTCCTCGATCGCACGCCGGATGAGCTGTAAAACGCGTGGGTCGAAGCCCAAAGAGAGGTGACTCGCGTCCACCTCGATGTGCTCGCAGTGCGCGTTGTGGTGGTCGATGCAAGCTTCCCATTGCACCACCGCGTCGCGGCGACTGTAGATCGCGGTCAGCGGTACCGAAATGGGAATGCGGTTTCGTTCCGCGACGGCCTGTTCGATGGCGTCGAGGTCTTGTCCAAGTACGCGTTCGTAAAAGGCCGCAGCTCTGGTGTACTTCGGGCCGCCGATCACGGGCGATCCCAGCGTCACGACGCCCTTGACCAACTCAGGGCGTTCGCGCGCCACCTCGCGGGCAAGGACGCCGCCAAGGCTCCAGCCGACGAGCGCCACCGGTTCGCGGTAGCGTTCGAAAAGCGCCTCGGTGCGAGAAACCACTTTCGGGATGAGCTTGGGAACGCGGCCTCGATTGAGTCCCAAGCGCCAGCGGTGAACCTGGTAGCCAGCGTTCTGCAAGTAGCGTCGAATTACGAATGTCGAGAGGTCGCCAGCGCTGAAACCGGGGAAGACCGCGACGGGGCTAGCCATGAGCAGTTCCTAGAGGTTGGCGCGAACACTGGCAAGCGCCAGGCCGACGCCGCCCTATCCTTCTCGAGCGATGGTCGACAAACGGCGTGCCCTGCTGCTATTGGCGGAAGAATCATGGAGCTCAAACGTATCGCGCTCGCATCGACGGTGATATCAGGCGCCGTGATGGTCGCTGTGGCCATCGCCTGGGCGGGAGGCCATGGCGGCGCCGAGATGGGCGGCGTCCCGGTCCTCTTCTGGTGTGCCGCCATCGCATTCGGCGTGCAGTGGCTTGCGTTCGTGCCGGCCTATTGGAAGCAGACCGAGCAGTTCTACGACCTGGTCGGGAGCCTGACCTACATGCTGGTCACGGGCTTTGCGCTCTTCGCTTCCCGCCCGAGCGACGCCCGCTCCGTCATCCTCGGGCTTTTGGTTTTCATCTGGGCATCCCGCCTCGGTAGCTTTCTATTCCGGCGCATCCGGAATGCGGGCTCCGATCCCCGCTTCGACGAGATCAAGCCGAGCGCCTCGCGCTTTCTCGTCGCGTGGACGCTTCAAGGGCTTTGGGTGTTCTTGACGCTTTGCGCGGCGCTTGCTGCCATCACGACGGTGACGCCGTCGCAGCTCGGCCTGCTCGACGCCTTCGGCGTTGGGGTCTGGGTGATCGGTTTTACGATCGAGGTGGTCGCCGATCTGCAAAAAAGCGAGTTCCGAGCCGCCAATCCGGGGCACTACGTTCACACCGGCCTCTGGGCCTGGTCTCGGCACCCGAACTATTTCGGCGAGATCGTGCTTTGGTTCGGCGTGGCTCTAATAGCGGCCTCGACTCTGGCGGGCTGGCAATGGGCCACGATGATTTCTCCGGTCTTCGTGATCGTTCTGCTCATGCGCGTCAGCGGCATCCCGCTCCTCGAGAAGCGATCCGATGAACGATGGGGCGATGAGGAAGGCTATCGCCGGTACAAGGCCCAAACGCCGGTATTGATCCCCCGCCCACCTCGGCGATGAGCCCGCAGGGGACGAGAACTGGCCGCGTGACTCGACCAGCCTTAGATTTGGCGAGCCGATGACCGAGACCGATTATCCGAGTCGCTATGAGAATCGAGAGGAAGCCCGAGGGCGATTCGGCGACGATGCCGATCGCTACGCAGGGTTCTATCTCGCCGGCGATCCGGTGGCCGATGCGCTCGTACAATGGATCGAGCGGCACGGCGATTCGGCCAAGTCGCAGTTCGAGCGCGCTCTTCGCGGTGGCATCTCGGAAGTTCCAGAGGCTTCACCGGAGCTCCGAGCATTCTTTGAGCGAGCCGACTCGCTTCCCGCCTGGGTGGACTTCGATCAGATTCGAACCGGCGCACTCGCGTACCAGCGATTCGGAATCCTCGGCATGATCGTCCTGAGCGCATGGTCTCTCATCAACGGGTATCACTCGGGGGCAGCCGTCAAACCCCTGGCGTTTACCGGAGAGCTCATCGGCCGCCCGCAGCGGCGGCTCGCTGAGACGGCGCGCTTCGTCAGTGAGGCCACGCAGGTCGACGGTCTTCGACCTGGACGCCCGGGCAGAGAGATCTCGCTGCGCGTGAGTTTGATCCATTCATACGTGCGGCGCGCTTGCTTGGACTCGGGCAGGTGGCGCACCGATCTGTGGGGACTGCCGATCAACCAAGCCGACATGTTTGGGACCCTGTTGGAATTTTCGCTCCTCATGATGGACGGTGCGCAGCGTCTCGGTTTCTACCTCACGGCGGCGGAGCGAGAAGCCATTCTCGCGTTGTGGCGATACTGTGGGCACTTGAGCGGTGTCGACCCGTGGCTGCTCGAGCAGCTCGGAAGCGAAGCGAAGACCCGGCGCCTCGCCGACCTTCTTCGGTTGATACAGCCCGGGCCCGACGACGATTCGCGCGCCTTGACCGAACAGCTTCTAAAGGTGCCGGGACAGAACGCGGACGGGAAGGTACCCCCCGTCGTCGCGCTTGCGGTGAGTCGGATTCACAACGGGCTCGCGCGTGCATTCAACGGCTCAGAGATCGCAGACGACCTCGGCATCCCCAACGATCTCTGGCAGTACTCGGTCTATCCGATTCGCGCAGCGGTCGCGCCGTTCGAGTGGATTCGCCGCCGCGTACCCGGTGCAAGCCAACTTGCCTCGGAGGTTGGAAATCGAGTGGTTCGGGGCGACCTGACCCGTATCCTTCGCGGGGAAGAGCCGTCCTTCACACTCAGCTAGGAACCCCTCCCGTGCCTCTCAGGCCACGGGGTGCCAGACAAACACCAGATTGTTCCAGACCAGGTGAGCAACCAACGGCGCGGCGAGGCCCTTGGTTCGGACCCGCAAGGCTCCCCACAGGAGGCCGCAGCACAGAGCGACGATGATGAGTAAGGGCGACCGTAGCGCGACCTGCGGAAGAACATACAGAAGAGCCGAGACCACCATCGCGCGCCAGGGGCCGAGTGATTTCGAGAAAAAATCGATCGCGACTCCGCGCCAAACGAGCTCTTCGGCCGCGACCACCAAGAGGAGCACGGGGAAGGCACGAACCGGCCCCGGAGCTTGACGAAGCAGGGCATAGAGCGTCTCGACCTCGGTTTGAATGGGCGGGAATAGCGACACGCTGATCGGATACAGCCACCAGGTCGCGATGGACATGAGTACCCCGACGGAAAGCCCAAAGAGCAGGTTAATCGCCGCGGGAGACCGGAAGCTGGAGCGAAGCACGGGACGCGCGCCGAACCACAGCGCAAGCAGGGCGGTCAGCGCCGCCGCGCTGGTTCCGATCCAAATGTTGAGGACTTCGCGCAGACCCATCGCCACGCAAAACGCTGCCACTGAAGCGGCGAGCGCGACGGCTTCGACTCGCTCGAGCCGCTCCACCTAGGCGTCGCCCTTCAGTCGGGCACGCATTCGTCGCACCAGTTTCGGTGTCGGAACACTGGTGGCCGTCTCGTCTTCGAGCGCCTGGTACACCGACGTCTGGAACTCGGTTGGGCGCTCGTCACCAAGGCGCTCCCAGATCGTTTCGCCGCTCGGATCCAAGTCGCTTTGGAGCCCCTGGACCAGCTCCTGAGCCAGCGCCAAATCTGCCCGGGTCACGAGCGCGATCCAGTAGCTCGAGAGCCTCGGCGTGATCACCGGCACGCCGATGAGCCTTGGGTCTTTACCCATGCTCTT
>CAMYMX010000356.1 GCA_947259605.1 uncultured Polyangiaceae bacterium
GCCTTTCGTTCTCGTCCAATACGGACGCCATGTCGTGCTGCCAATCGAGCGAAACCACGCTGCGGCGTCCGCGTGACAGCCAACTGGCCGTCGTGGAACGCGGAATGCCGAGGTGCCGAAAAATCCGTGGGTTGCCCGTTTCGCACACGATTTCTCGGATCCGATGATCATAGCTGCGACGACTTCCGGAGAGCTACGGCATGGCTCGGTGTCTGGCACACTCGGCTTTCCTCAGCTAGCTCGCGCCGCAGGAGAGGGGGATTTCGTCTTTGATTACCGGAGTGTCGCAGTTGCGAACATGGGTCTTGCGAATGTCTGTGGACGTAGCATGGACCAAATTCTCTGATCCCTCGGCGGAAGCCGCTCAGCGACGCTGCCGGCGTGGTTAGAATCATCGATTCGACCGCACGCTGGAAATCGAGTTGATCCCAGACTTTCGCTGCGGTCTCTTTTGTCGGAACCCCGTCGAAGAATTTCAGCGTGCCTAAGCGGGTATCCACCTCATCCGGAATCAGTACGTTGTCCGGTACATCGGTCGTCATCTTGAATTTTGGCGTATCGGCGCGGGCCGGAAGGACCAGGCTGGCCGCGAGCAGGTAGGTCATTGTCAGTGAGATGATGGTTAGGTTTTTCATGAATTTCTCTCCTTTAGAGTCGACTGAGTGAACACGCTTGCTCCGCTACCGAACGAGTCCCAAGTCGCAACTCGATGGTGCTCGGCCGCCGGTCTCGATGAGCTACGCGAAAGCCTCACCGGCAAGCTTGCCGGCTTGCTTCAGCTTGGCGCTCCGCTCCTCGTCGTCGGCGATGCTGCCTTCATGATCCAACTGCCCAAGCGCCCGCGCACCGGCGTAGGCCGCAGTCTCGTTGTCGAACACGCTCACGATGTATTTGCTCATTGGTTTCTCCTTTTCTACTGGGTTCTGGTTTCGGTCGAAAGATCTCGCGCGATGAAGATGTCTCCCGGCGGCTCCTCGCGAATCCCTCGAATCAAGGGGAAATTGGGTAGTAATCAAGGGGGTGGGGTGGCCAGGGATCAAGGGGGGCCGTGGCGAGCCCGGGACAGGAGTGGGAAGCAGTGGAGGAGCTCTCCTAGGCCATCGGGATCATGCTGAGCGCCGAACTTCGCGGTACTAGAGGACCGGGGTCATCGGCCAGCACGCAACGGGAGCTAGCTAGTGATGCGGGTGAGAAACGGCTTGCGGAGGTCCGGATGTGAGCGGGGAGCTGGCGGAGGTCGGGGCGATGTTTGTGGTCTTTGATGCGCTCCGGCGGAACCGTGGACGCTAGGTACCGGTGGTCGTGCGCCCCAACGTGATAGACTAGGTCCGTGCCGGGCGGAGCTCTCACCGACATCTTTCGAGCTCTCGACGATGCCGAGGTTCGGTACTTGGTCGTGGGCGGCGTTGCTGTGGTTCTCCACGGACACCCGCGCTTCACGGCAGACCTCGATTTGGTTGTCGAGCTCACCGCGTCGAATGCCTCGGCGGCTATCGCTGCCTTGCAGACGCTAGGCTATCGTCCTCGCGCGCCGGTACGAGCGGAGGACTTCGCGGTTGAGGACATTCGCGCGAGCTGGCGCAAGGACAAGGGGCTCACCGTGTTCTCGCTATGGAGTCCAAGCTATCCCGGAACGGAAGTAGACCTTTTCGTTGAGGAGCCTTTCGACTTCGAAGAGGCTTGGTCTCGCCGTTTGGATGCACTGCTAGAGGATGCAACCACCGTGCACGTCGTCGGAATCGACGATTTGCGTGCCCTCAAGGCGAGCGTAGGCCGACCGAAGGATGTGGACGACATCGCGCAGCTCGACGCGATTGCCCGTGCTATCCTCGAGGACGATGAAGACGGCGAGTGAGCAAGGCTGGAAGGCGCACGAGGAAGAGCAGCGAAGCGCGTGGCTCCGGCTCACGCCCGCCCAGCGACTTGCCTGGCTCGAGGACGCGAAGCGATTTGCCGAGGCGGCAAAGCGCGCGCGGAAGACGAGTGCCGCCGCGTCTAGTCGGGACGAGCGCTGACGCGGACACGGGAGGTCATTGCCGACTGCCAGACGGAGTAGTGGAGGCGGTGGGAATCGAACAGCCGGCAGCTCACCCGATTCCGATGATTCCCGAACGGTTTCGGGGACAGGTATCGATGGGAAGACGCCCAAAGAACACGAGCAAAACGCGTTACCGGACATTCTTATGACAATGTCACAAATCCCCGATGTGAATCGGGAGCTTGCGGAGTTGGGAGCGGTGTTCTCCGTGTTCCGTGCTTTGAAGGGTGAGCCACCGGGCTCGTAGTGATCCTGCCCATAGGTCGAACATGGCGGCACTGTCGGTTGAACTGATAGCGCCGACCACGCTCTCGAAACCCCGGCGCTCAAGCAAACACCGCAAACGCGAGGAACATGATCACCGTCGGTACGGCCGCGGCCTTCAAGAGCCCTGCCGGCGCGATCCCGTCGTCGAAATGCTTGTTGAGGATCGCCTGACCCGCAGGGTTCGGGGCGTTTGCGATGACGGTCAGTCCGCCGCCCGTCACCGCGCCCGCCACGACGGCGTACTTCAGGGCGTCGGTGAGGTTGGGGACCAGCGTGCTGAGATAGGTGATCGCGGCATTGTCGTTGAATGACGTCAGCACCGTCGAGACGATGGCGAGCGGAAATGCGCTAAGGCTGCCGAGCACCGGCGCGATCCACCAACCCTGCAGGCCGCCTAGGGTGACGAGGCCACCCAGGAAGAAGCCGACGAGGAGCGGGGCCTTCAAATCAATGCGGTTCTGGTAATCCGCAGTCACGCTGGCGAAGCCGAGGAAGAACAGGAGACCGGAGACGAAGAGGGCCGGGTGGTGCGCGTTTACAATCGTCCATGCCATGAAGCCCAGGTGCACGAGCATGACCCAGACAGGGACGTCGTCCTCTCGCTCGTCCCAGGCGGGGTCCACGAAAGGCGCCCGGAGCTCCGTCGGGAGCACGCGGGGAAACTCCTTCTGCAGACGGGAGAGCTTGATCTGCTCGAAGCGGTGCTCGAACGCCCGCCGAAGGACCTCGGGATCGGCTTCGTGGCCCGCCATCTCTTCCTCGACCTCCTCCCACAGACGCTGCTTGATGTCAGCAGCTAGCCGCTCCACCTGCCCTTCGATCTCCTCGTCCAGTGCGACGCGCTCCGCCTCCATCTGCAACACCACGGCGTCGATGGCTCGCTCTCCCTCTTCGCGGGGAAAGTGCCGCCAGAGGACCTCCTCCTCGAGAGCGCGCACCTCGAACATCTTTTGCAGGACACCGAGCTCTGTTCGAAAAAGGAACCAGTACAAGGCGTTGGCGACCGTGATGCCGAGGGCTGCCTTCCAGCCGAAGTGGAGCAGCATGTGAGACGTGCCCCAGCCCCACGGTTCGGCGACCATCAGGACCGGCGGAGCCGCGAAGTGTGTCAGCGTCCCGCCGACCGATACGTTCACGAAAAGCAGGCCCAGTGTCGCGTACTTGAGCCGCGGGCTCGGTTCGAGCTCGTAGAACTTCCGCACCAACAGCAGGGCGCAAATTGTCATCGTCGCCGGCTCCGTGATCAAGGAGCCGAGCAACGGGCCGAGGGTCAGGATCGTGAGCCACCACGCGGTAAGCGTACCTCCGAACCGGTGGGCGATCCTCGCCATCGCCGCCTCCGAAAGCTTCAGGACCGGACGCGTCGATGCCAGCGTCATGATGACGACGACGAACATCGGCTCGGTGTAGTTCACCTTGTGTGTGACGTACTCGACTGCGGTCGGCCAACCGAATAGCAGGATGATCGAGACTAGGAGCGGCAAGCACCAGAGGCCGAAGACGACCTCGACCTCCCCAAGAAAATGAAAGACGCGTGCGGCGTGGGACACCGAGTTTCGGGGCGCCTCACCCGCCGCGATCTTATTCTCGTGGGCGTGCTCCCTGCCGTGCGAGAGCGTTCGGAAGCGCCGGGTGAGAAACGTGTGGGCGATGGCCAGCACGAAGAGCACGGTTCCGAGCAGGTTGAAGGGAAACTCCTTCACCCGGTGGGTCAGACGCGCGACGATGCCGAGATCGGAGTCGTCGTAACTCTGGGCGCCCCGCGGAAACTCGATGGTGGAAGCACCGGCATGCGCCGAGTCGGCGGCCAGGGACGTCGACGTGCCCAGCCCGACGATGGTGAACGCTGCGAGGGCGCCCCACAGGACCCATGTGATCTTGCTGATTGACGGAGCGTTCACGGGGCCGGAACTGTAACATAGCCCGACGCCCGTTTCTGTCGTCAGGCATCCTCATGAAGAACGCATTCTTGGCTTGCCGAAGAGCACGGCGGTGGTCATCGCTGCACTGCGTATTCTGGGAAACGAGGAATCCCGGCCGGGCACTCCGCGTGAGATGAGCTCACTCTGTTCTTTGCTTTTCCCTTGAAACTCAAGCCAAAGACCGTGCATCGTCCCGACGATGGCCAGTGCATTTCTCTGGGGCTTGGTGGCGGCGTCCTCATTGATCGTT
>CAMYMX010000357.1 GCA_947259605.1 uncultured Polyangiaceae bacterium
AGTCCAACATCGCTGTGCGCCCGGAACAGCCCGCCCCGCAAGCCATGCCCTCGGCGTCAACGTCCCCTCTCGTTACCGGAGACTCGCTGCAACACCGTAGGCTGTGCCGTCATCGGCGCAAGAACGACCGCAGCGAGCTCCAGCGCTCTTCGGAGCGCAAACTCAGCGGATGTGTCCTGCAAAACCTCTTGCGCGATCTGGAACGGTGGCGCCTCGATGACCGCTCGTGCGAGCTCGTGAACTTGCGCGATGGGCACGTCGCCACCGTCGGCTACGGCGCGGAGCAGATCCCGGGCGAGATTCTTCACCACTGGTGAGAAATCGGACCTCCCAAGGGCGTTCCTGACCGGCTCGCGCCCTTGAATTCATGCGCTTTTTCTTCTGCAGCGTCGGCTAAGGATCTAGTGAGGTAAAACTCGTGGAGGTTCGAGTCCTCTCCTCCGCACCCTTTGATTCCGGGTAGTTGCGCAACACCACTAGACTCTTGCTTGGGTCGCCCTACCCCCTGGTGTCCCAATCGGTGTCCCGAAAGGACCGATTCGGCGGCTCGACGGCGGGCGTGCACGTAGTGATTGGTGGTGGTGACGTGCTTGTGGCCAAGCAGGTAACCGACGCCGACGAGGTTGCCGGAACGCTCGGTGAGCTCGGTCGCGAGGCTGTGTCGGAGGTCGTAGGCGCTGAACTTGGAGGCTCGCTCAGCGTCGAGGCCGGCGGCGAGCGCGGCTTTCCTCAGCGTGTGGCGACCGTCGAACTTCGGGAAGATTGTGCCTGCCTTCGGGCACGCCGAATCGAGGGCGGCCCGGGCGCGATCGGAGAGCGGAAGCTCGCGTCCGTATCGCGCTTTGTCGGCGTCTTCTCGGATCGTGAGGTACGGCGCACCTGGTTGGTAGTCGTCAGGGGTTTTCAGCCGGTGAAGCGTCGACGGACGAAGCCCGGTCTCCCGCATGACCTCGTAGTACGCTCGCATGGCATAGCCGAGCTTCGACCGCTCGGGGAGCTGAGCAATGATGGCGTCCATTTCCTCGGGCGTGAGCGTCACCGTTTCTCGCTTTCCCTGCGGGTGCGGCGTCCCTGTCGCACGCTTCGAGATCCTCGGAACCGTTGGTTTCGCGCCAAGGAGCTTCTGTTCGACCATCCAGTCGAAGAGGCGGTTGAGGCCGCTCAGCTCTTTCTTGAGCGTCGTCCGCTTCACCTTCGTGAGCCGATGCCGCATGTAGTCGCCGAGGCGTGCATCCGAGCAAAGCTCCTCCCCGGTTTCAAAGAACGGGATGAAATGTGCGGCTGCATAGGTCTCCCAACACCGAACCGTATCGGCCGACACCTCGGCACCCATCGCCGCCAACCAACTTCCGAAGAGATCTGGCAGCGGTACGTCCGGTACTGAGGACGGTCTCTCGTACGCCGGGCCGAGGCTCACCTCTCGGACGATTCGAGCAGCTTCCTTTTGAGCCGCTGCGCGATCTGTTTCGCCAGTGGATCGATGACAACGCCTCCCGGCAGCCCTGAACCGAACCGTGAAGGTCTTCGTTCGCGGATCCCGGTGAAGTGTCCATCCTTCTGCGTTTCGAGCCATGTATCGATATCCCTTCGGTCAAAGAAGCGGCGAGCTCCGATGCAAAGCCCACGCACCTGAGGTGCGACGCGCCGATCAAACGTGCGCAACCCTACTCGACAATACCCCGCTGCCTCGTCCCTTGTCAGCAGGGGCGATTCCGGAGCTGCAGTTTTCTGAAGCGATGAGTCGCCCGTCAAATTCCCCCGAGCTTCGCCCGGAGGAGGTTCACCGGAAAACTGATCTGAATACGGGCTTTCGGTCACACCCCTATTATCGGTTTTGCCCCCCAAAAAGTTGTCCTGGGGACCAAACTATTTTCGTGAATCAAAGTGACGCGGAATGACTCGTTTTGTTCTTTTCTGAATCGTGTTGCGCAATTTTGCTCAGAACTGGTTCGATCTGACTCCGATTGACTCTGTTTGTGTCATTTCAAAGCAATCGGAGTCATTACGATTCAGAGTGGCGCAAAGAACTCCAAATAGTTTCATTGTGCGTCAAGAGGGACCCGACTTGGTTGGGGCAAGATGTGGGATTGTAAGACATCGAAGATGTCCCCAATCCCCGCTTGCCGCGCTCAACGCCTTCGGCTTATTCGCAGCGGAGGGGGAACGCAACTCAGCAAAAAGTGTTCGCAAAGAAGGTTAGCTGGAGACGCGTCGTGTGAAGGAGTGCGCGAATTCGTTGCTGTGGGTTAGCACTGGCAGACCGCAGGACATTCAGATGATCGAAGTACTCTCGCTTCAGATCGAGAACGCTTGGGTACACCTTCCATTGGAGTGGAAACGGGAGCTTGTCTTCCGCAATCCGTGCAGCGAGCCGACGAAAATCGGGGTACAGCTCGCCACCCGCCACGGTGGTCCGGTTCACATAGTCGATACTCTCGTGCTTGTCCTTGATGTCCGCCTCATAGTCCTCGACGACAGAACGTAATCCATAGTGGCGCTCCAGACCCATGGATATCAGCGCGGCCACGCGCTCCCCATCGGGTGAGACAGTTCCGGCTGTGGCAATACCCTCAAGAAACGCTCCGAACTCGAAGGCCGTTCGGGCAGCGGAGCGGAGGAGGCCCAAATCGTCATCTGAGAGCGTGTCGGGCGAAACGTGCGCGGCGAGCGCGGCGACATTCTCATATGGGTCCATTTTAGTTCCCTCCCGCCCGGAAGGTCGGCGAGCAGCAAGACCTTCCGTGGTCGAAGTTGTAGCGGAACACCGGTCTGTATGCCTCCAGAAGACCCTCGGGCCGGAATCCATGTTGTTGCAGGCCAGCCACCTGCTCGTGTGGATAACCTCCGTAGTCGCGAGCTATCTCGCCATGTCCTTCGCGTGAAAGCCGTATGCGCCGTCATACAACGGCCAGCCTCGAGTCACTAAGGGTCACAACGCCGCAAGACGGGCGGCGCCACCTTCGAAGGAGGACCTATGAATCGAGTGATCTGGCTCACAATCGCATCGCTACTGCTCACGTTGTCCACCAGCAGCCTGGGCTGTTCGAAAGACGGGGCCGACACCTCAGCCTTTCGCGGACCGGACGGTATGGCTCCCAGCGACGTCGCCGGAGATGCGCAAGGAACCATCGGTACGTCTGAGCGAGCAGAGACCGTCACCGTCCACACAGCCCTCGTTGTGGAAGAGGTGCGGGAAGCGATGGGATCGCTTCGCGAGCTGGTTTCTCAACACAGGGGATATGTTCAAGAAGCGGACTTCTTCGACGGTGACGACAGGAGGGCGGGGTTGATTGCCCGAGTTCCGGCTCCCGAGCTCGCCGCGTTTCGCAAGGCCCTCGGCGAGCTTGGGGATGTTGTTTCTGAGGCTGAGAAGGTTGACGACGTCACCGAACAACGTGCCGACATAGGGGCCCGCCTTCGAAATGCGCGCGCCCAGGAGAAGCGTCTGCTGGAGCTCCTGTCCAATCAAACCGGGTCATTGGCCGACGTGCTCGCAGTCGAGGAGGAGCTCTCTCGGGTGCGGGAATCGATTGAGCGAATCGAGGCCCGCCAGAAGACACTCGAGAACGAGATCGCCTACGCCTCGGTGCACGTGGATATCCGTGCGCGATATATCGCGTTTTGGAAGCACCCGCGTTCGTCTATCGCCCACGCTGCGAGAAATGGCGTTCGAGCTGCCTGGTCGTTTCTCGTAGGCGTAGTCGTCGTGGTCGTTGCAGCAGGACCCACAGCGGGAGTCATCGCTGTCTTGGCGTTCGTCGTGTTCTTGTCCGTCAGATTCCTGATTCGCCTCCGCAAGCGCGTGATGGCCGCATGGTGAGGTGGACACATGAAAGCCGCGGCAGGCTCCCAATATGACTCTCGACCCTGGCTAATTCGGTATAAGGGCCTCCATGACCCCCGCCGGGGACTCTTCAGAGGGTGGAGCGCAGGCGCTCAGAGACCAGATCGGCACGCTGCATGCCGCGGCGTATGGCTGGGCACTCACTTGTTGCCGGAGGGACCACCATGACGCCGAGGAAGTACTCCAAGACAGCTATGCGAAAGTCATGAGCGGTCGAGCGAAATTCGATGGGCGCTCTGGATTCAAGACTTGGCTTTTCGGCGTCATTCGGCGCACGGCAATGGAGCATCGCCGTCGTTCCTTGGTCCGGAAGCTGAGTTTTCGTCGGTACCAGGGCGAATCGAGCCCATCCGTACCTCCCGCACCCGATGATGCCGCATCGAGAGCTGCGAGAGCCGCAGCCGTCGCGGACGCTCTGCCGGAATTGGCCATTCGGCAACACGAGGTCTTGCACCTCGTCTTCTATGAAGGCCTGTCCGTTGGCGAGGCCGCGGATGCGATGGGTGTGTCCCTTGGAACGGCACGCCTTCACTACCATCGTGGTAAGAAGCGGCTCTTGAAACTGCTCGATGAAAGGGGATTCGCGCATGGGTGATGCACAACCCGATGA
>CAMYMX010000358.1 GCA_947259605.1 uncultured Polyangiaceae bacterium
AAACCAGCTGGTTCGGCGAGACGTCCATCAACTGAACGGTCTTTGGCGGAACCATCACGAACTCGCCGTTGAAGCGCGCGCTGATCAGCGTTCCTTCGAGCTTGCGGCTCAGGTGCGCGATTTTCGCGTTCGCCTGGGCGATATAGTGCCCTTCTTCTTCAAGGGCAGAGTACCAACGCACGTGGTCATCGAGCACGATGCCGTCCTCGACCTTGCGGTACGGCGTCTCGACGAAACCGTACTCGTTGACGCGCGCATAGGTCGAAAGTGACGCGATGAGGCCGATGTTCGGTCCTTCCGGCGTCTCAATCGGGCAGATACGACCGTAGTGTGTCGTGTGAACGTCTCGAACTTCGAAGCCCGCGCGCTCACGCGTCAACCCCCCGGGCCCAAGCGCGGACAGACGCCGCTTGTGGGTCACCTCGCTGAGCGGGTTGGTCTGGTCCATGAACTGCGAGAGCTGGCTCGAACCGAAGTACTCTTTCACGACGGCGCTTACTGGCTTTGCATTGATCAGGTCATGCGGCATGAGCGTCTCAATTTCTTGAGACATGTTCATCCGCTCCTTGATTGCTCGCTCCATGCGAACGAGGCCGATGCGGTACTGATTCTCCATCAGCTCGCCAACGGCTCGAACGCGGCGGTTGCCCAGGTGGTCGATGTCGTCGACCGAGCCGCGGCCGTTCTTGAGCTCGATCAGGTTCTTGACCGTCTCGAGAATGTCGGTGTTGGTGAGGACCGTATGATCGAGGTCCGGCCGCTCTTCCTCTTCGACGTCTTTGTAGAACTTGTAGTTCAACTTGAGACGCCCGACTTGGCTCAGGTCATAGCGCTCCGGATTGAAGAACAGGTTGTTGAAGAGGTTCCTCGCCGTGTCGAGGGTGGGAGGGTCGCCCGGTCGCAGGCGTCGGTAAATCTCGAGGATGCCCTCATCTTGCGACTGCACCTTGTCTACCAGCAGCGTGTCGCGAAGATACGAACCAACGTTGAGGCCGTCGATGAAGAGCACCTTGAACTCGTTGACGCCGGCTTCGTTCAGCGCGTCGATGCGAGCTTCGGTGACCTCTTCGTTGACCGCTAGCAGAATCTCGCCAGTGTCCTCGTCGATGACGTCCTCGGCGGCGACCTTGCCGATCACCTCGGTGAAGTCGATCGGCAAGTAATCGAGGCCCGCTGACTTGAGCTTGCGAATCGCCGCTCGGGTGAACTTGCGGTTCTTACGGACCAGCACATCGTCGCCCACCGTGATGTCGTGGGTGGCGCGCTGGCCGGGCAAAAGCTCGTACTCGATCGACTTCGCGTACTGGTCCTTCGAGAGGATGTAGATCGTCTCGGTGTCGTAGTAGTAGTTGAGGAGCTCTTGGGTATTGTACCCGAGCGCCTTCAACAGCACCGTCGCGGGCATCTTGCGGCGGCGGTCGATGCGGACGTAGAGCAGGTCCTTCGGGTCGAACTCGAAATCGAGCCACGAGCCACGGTAAGGAATGATGCGGGCCTGGTAGAGAAGCTTGCCGGAGGAGTGGGTCTTGCCACGGTCGTGGTCGAAAAAGACACCGGGGCTACGGTGAAGCTGGCTGACGACGACGCGCTCGGTCCCGTTGATGATGAACGTGCCGTTCACCGTCATGAGCGGG
Source organism: uncultured Polyangiaceae bacterium (assembly GCA_947259605.1). Classification (GTDB taxonomy): domain Bacteria; phylum Myxococcota_A; class Polyangia; order Polyangiales; family Houyiibacteriaceae; genus SG8-38. The sequence goes on from CAMYMX010000358.1 coordinate 1,635, forward strand.
ATTTCGCCAAAGTAGACTTCCTGCTCCTTGATGTCGCGGACGGCCCGCTCGGTGCTGTCACCGCCGGCGTCGTAGATGATGAGCTGGATCGTCACTTTGATCGGCGCGGCGTAGGTCATCCCACGCTGCCGACACTCGTCGACGTCGTACTTCGGCCTCTCGAGCGTGTACCCGCTGAACACGAGCTCGCTCGTCCCATTGAAGTCGCGAATCGGGAACACGCTGTTGAAGACGCCCTGAAGACCGGTGTTTTCCCGTTCGTCTCTGGGCACGTCTGTTTGAAGGAATTTGTCGTACGAGCGCTTTTGAATGTCGATCAGGTTCGGAATCTCGAGGATGTGCTCGATCTTCCCGAAGGAATGTCGCATTCGAAAGTTCGTCTGAATCGTCGCCGCCATGAGAGAGACTCCTACCGAACCACTGCTACTGGAACCCTAAAGCCAAGAATTAAGAGACACGTACGCGACAAGGAGACCCTTCGGCCCCCCGCCGCATCGCGGAAAGTCGTGAATGATGTGCTGCGCGAACCGGTGCTGCCCCGGCCGGGACGTTAACCCGGTCGGGCCCGCATGCCAAGTCGAGGCACAGGGCTCCGAGAAATAACCCCCTGGGGTTATTTGACGGTGACTTTCGCGCCAGCTTCTTCGAGCTTCTTTTTGATTTCTTCGGCCTCTTCCTTGGAAACGGCCTCTTTGACGACTTTGGGAGCTGCTTCCACCAGGGCCTTGGCGTCCGCCAGGCCAAGCTGGGTGATCTCACGGATGGCCTTGATCGCGTTGATCTTCTTGGCACCCGCTTCGGTCAGCTCGACGTCGAACTCGGTCTGCTCTTCGGCTGCCTCAGCTGGGCCGCCAGCGGGCCCCGCCACGGCCACCGCTGCCGGTGCTGCCGAAACGCCCCACTTCTCTTCGAGCTCTTTGACCAGGTTCGCAACTTCCATGACGGTCCAGGAGCTGAGCTCTTCGACCATCTGTTCCACGTTCATATTTGGCATTCTTGACTCTCCGCTAACCGTGCGTGCGACACGGCTAAAGTTGTTGTTGGGTTACTCGCCTGCCTGCTTGCGCCGATACGCATCGAGAACGAGAGCGAGGTTTTGGGCCGGTGCATTGATTTGGCCGACCAGGTTCTGCATGGGCGCCATGAGCTGCGCGAGCAGCGAGGCACGAATCTCATCCTTGCCCGGAAGCGAGGCGAGCTCTTTTTCGACGCGCTTCGCGTCCAAGACTTGGCCCTCGAGAAGCCCGCACTTGACGACAAGTTTCTCGTTTCCGTCCTTCGGCTGAAGGATGTCGGTGTGCTCCTTGCGAAAGTTCTTGATCACCTTGGCAGCAGCCGAAGGATCTTCGAAGCTCCAGGCGATCGCAGTCGGGCCCATCAAGTGCGCCGTGAACTCGTCGTTGTCGGCGAGCTCGGAACCTTCCAGTGCTTTTCGAACGACGTTGTTCTTGACGACTTTGTACTCGACACCGGCGTCGCGGAAACGAGCGCGCAAATCCGTGATGAGCTCGACGTTCACGCCACGAAAATCGACGAGCACAGTCGCTGTGGCGTTCGCGAAGCTCTCGCGGACCGAGACGGACTGAGCCGCTTTGTCTTCTCGTGTAAGCCTCATGATTACGCCTCCACCTCGATGGTGCCGGGGTCGACCTTGATCCCGGGGCCCATCGTGGAGCTCACGGTGATGCTTCGAAGGTAGGTCCCCTTGGCGGCGGCTGGCTTAGCCTTTACCAGGGCGCCAACCAGCGACTTCAGGTTGCCGGCGAGTTCGGACACACCGAAGGATTTTTTGCCCACCTGTGCATGGACGATGCCCGCCTTTTCGACGCGGAACTCGACCTTGCCGGCCTTGGCCTCGCGAACGGCTTTGCTCACGTCGAAGGTCACGGTGCCCACCTTGGGGTTGGGCATGAGGCCACGAGGACCGAGGACGCGACCGAGACGGCCAACCTGCCCCATCATGTCCGGAGTGGCGATGACGGTGTCGAAATCGAGCCAGCCCTCGGTAATCTTGGCGACCAGGTCATCACCCCCGACGAAATCGGCGCCGGCTTCCTCCGCTTCGCTCACCTTCTCGCCCTTCGCAAAAACCAGAACGCGGTTGGTCTTTCCCGTCCCATGAGGCAAGACGACAGCGCCACGAACCATTTGGTCCGCGTGCTTCGGATCGACACCAAGCCGAACGGCAACATCGACCGACTCGTCAAAGCTGGCGAACGCCAACTCCTTCACGAGCGAGACGGCTTCTCTCAATGCGTAGCGCTGACTTGTGTCGGGCAACTGTAATGCGCCCGCGCGCTTTTTTCCGGGTTTCATCGTGACTCCTTGCGGCGACTCGAAGCCGCCTACCACCAACTGGGTGCCTGGGTGGTCCAGGTGAACGAAATCAATCGCTCGGGAAAGTTAGTCGGCTAACTCGACCCCCATGGAACGCGCGGTGCCGATGATGCTTTGCATGCATGTCTCGAGCGAGCCCGCGTTGGTATCTTGAAGCTTGACCTGAGCGATTTCCTTCACCTGGTCCAAGGTGATCTTGCCGACCTTGTCCTTGTTCGGGCGGGCAGAGCCCGACTCGAGATTCAAAGCCTTCTTGATCAAGACTGCCGCCGGCGGCGTCTTCATGATGAAGCTGAAGGAGCGGTCCTGGTACACCGAGATCACCACGGGGATGATCAGACCCACATCCTTCTGAGTCTTGGCGTTGAACTCCTTGCAGAACGCCATGATATTGACGCCATGCTGACCGAGCGCAGGCCCGACCGGCGGAGAAGGGTTCGCCTTCCCTGCAGGGAGCTGAAGTTTGATCTGTCCGATGACCT
>CAMYMX010000359.1 GCA_947259605.1 uncultured Polyangiaceae bacterium
ATGAAGTGCACCGCGGCATGGTCGCGCGGCTCGAGCTCAAAAAGTACGTCTAGGCTCAGCGAAAGAGCATGCCCACGTACGGCGTGATCCACTGCTCGCGCTGGAAGAAAAAGCTACCAGGTCCGGTCAGCGAGTACTTTACCCCGAGGTCGATGTAGCTTCCGCTCGCTACCCGAATGGCAAGGCCGATCTTCGCGGTCATGCCGGGAGTGAAGCGGAAGACTGCGATTCGCGCGCAGTAGTAGTAGAAGTTGCCGGTGCAGACCACGTTGGTTTCCGCCACGCGCCACCAGTTCGCATCGAAGCTGATGCCCAGATAGGGCAAGAGGGGGGTGTTGTTGGGCACCTGAACCCGAACCTCGGGCGCGAGGTAGAGGCGGGTCATCGGCCGACGGTCAAAGCCTGGGTCGATGCCGGGGATGTTGTAGAAGTTGATCGGCGTCCACATGGCGCCGAGCCCGAGGCCGAACACCACGTAGCCCATGTCGAAGCCGCCGAAGCCGTTGAGATCCACGCCTGGTCGCACCACGTCCCTGTCCGCGTTGAGCCAAATCGGGACCCCTAGATTGAAAGAGCCCTGGTACCCCCGGTGCGAGGCTCGCTGCTCGACGGATGACGGAGGCGGATACTGTTCGACCGGGCGCGTCGTGTAGGGAGAAGTTTGAGTGGGCTCGTAGGACCAGGCTCCCTGCGCCGATGCCACCGAGTTGAAGAGAAGCAACGCGGGCAGCCCCACAAGCGAAAAGAACCTCGTGATCATCATGTTTTGTTCATCCAGCGGGTAATTTTGCGAACCAGAAATCGCGGACCGAACCGCACGCTGAATGCAGTCAGCCAGTTCATCAAGCCCGTTTCTCTTTGGTCCATGCTTGGCTCCTTGGCGCCCGCATTCCTGCATGAGCCTCCGCGAGTCCTGTGACATGTTACCGTGCCTGCCTCAAGACTCGATCCCGAAAAGCTGGAAGAACACCAATGGCTGAGTCACGACATCCCGATTGGGAGCCGATCACCGCGTACGTCGCGGACATGTCGTACTTCAGCGGAAAGATGGAAGCCTACCTTCGCTACAAAGAGATTCCGTATGAGCGCCGGGTCGTCGACATGAAGGTCATGCGAGACGAGGTGCTTCCCGCGACCGGGCTCATGAAGGTGCCGGTGCTCCGCCTCGCCAACGGGAAGTGGCTCAAAGACACGACGCCGATGATCGACTGGCTCGAGTCGGCGTATCCGGAGTCGCCGGTGATCCCCCGAGATCCGGTGCTCCGCTTCATGTCGAAGCTGGTCGAGGACTACGCCGACGAATGGTGCTGGCGGGCGGCGCTCTACTGGCGCTGGCAGCCGGTCGAGTCCCGAAAGCTTCTCATGCGTCGCATTGGGCACGAGCTGCTGGCCGATTTCCCGGCACCCAAGTGGCTCGCCGGCTGGTACTTCGGGCGCCGCCAGATCGCGACCTACTTGCGCGGGGACGGAGTGAGCGCCGAAACGGAACCACAGGTGAAGCGACAGTACCTCGACCTGCTCGATGCGATGAACGAGCTGCTCGAAGGGCAGCCATATCTGCTCGGAAGTCATCCGACGCTCGTCGACATCGGTTTGTTCGGGCCGATGTTTCGGCACTACGCGCAGGACCCTACGCCGAGCCGGGTGATGGAAGAGCGAGCGCCCGCAGTGTTTGCCTGGGTCGGACGGGTGTGGAACGCGCGGGCGCATCGCCTTGGGCGAGAGCCCATCCTGAGCGATTTTTCACAACCAGGTTGGGAGTACTTCCTGCGAGACATCGTGCAGAGCTACTGGCCTTTCCTCTTGCGGAATGCACAAGCCTGGGCCGCGGGGGAAGCGCGGGTCGACCACCAGGCGCACGGCGTGACTTATCGCAGTCTCAAGGTACTGCACTACCGCGTTTACTGCCTCGAAGCGCTCCAAAACGAATATGCGCGTCTGAGCGAACCGAATCGGCAGGCGGTCGAGGAATTGCTTCGGCCGTACGGCTCGATTGAGCTCATTGACGGCCTCGACTCCGGGCTCATCGAAGAACATCAGTTGCCGCTTCGGCCCAATCGCGTCCAGCCTTCGCGGGTCGCGCGAATGAAGCTGGCGCTCATGGGCACTCCGTGGGACATGCCGGTCAAACCGACGAAAAGAGACAAAGCATGACGGACAAGGATTCCTTCACTCCGCAGTGGTTCGAGGGGGCGCTTCCATCGCGCTCTTATCGTTCGGCATTCAAGTGGGGCGCTCCAGAGGCTTACAAGCATCCGAATCCAAGGCTCTACGCCTTGATGAAGGAGACGTTTGGACTCGGCGACGAGCACTTCGAGAAGCCTCAGAAGCTCGGCCTCGAAGAGGTGACAGTAGACGCTCCGATTTCGCTCAGCTCCGAGCAGGTTGGCTTCTTCCGCCGTTTGCTGGGCGACGAGAACGTGAGGGACGATGTCTACTCGAGGCTTCGCGTGTCGTACGGTAAGACGATGATCGACGCGCTTCGCCTCCGGGACCACAAGGTAGAAAACCTTCCCGACTTGGTGCTTCACCCGCGCGACCGCGACCATGTCGAGCAGATCGTTCGCTACTGCCACGAGCAGGAAATCCCTCTCTATACCTACGCCGCCGGCTCGAGCGTGACCCGCGGCACCGAGTGCGTGAGAGCCGGGGTTTCGATCCATGTCGGCACGCACATGAATCGCGTCCTGTCGCTCAATACAGTCAATCAAACGGTTACGGTGGAACCCGGGATTCTCGGGCCTGACCTCGAAGAAGCCCTCAACGGTGCGCGCGAGGGTTTCAATGCGCCGCACGCGTATACCTGCGGTCATTTTCCGCAGTCGTTCGAGTTTTCGTCGGCAGGCGGCTGGGTGGTGACGCGCGGTGCCGGGCAGAATTCGACGTACTACGGCAAGGCGGAAGATTTGGTTCTCAGTCAGGAGTACATCACGCCGGTTGGCACGATCAAAACCGTCGATGTCCCCGCGTATTCGACCGGCCCCAACCTCGATCAGATCATGATCGGAAGCGAAGGGGCCTACGGGATCCTGGTGGCGGTGACTTTGAAAGTATTTCGGTACCAGCCAGAGAACACGCGCCGCTTCAGCTTCATCTTTCCCGACTGGGAGAGTGGAACCGCGGCGGTACGCGAGATCATGCAGGGCGAGTTCGGTGTCCCATCGGTCTTTCGGTTGTCGGATCCGGAGGAGACCGACGTCGCCTTCAAGCTCTACGGAGTCGAGGGTACGCCGATCGACACGCTCGTGAGCCTGCGAGGCTTCAAAAAAGGTGAGCGATGCCTGATGTTAGGAACGGTGGACGGGGACCGCGCTTACACCGCAATGGTCAAGCGCCGGCTTCGTCACGTTTGCAATGCGCAGGGCGGAATGTATACGACCGGGTTCATCACCAAGAAGTGGGAGCACGGTCGCTTTGCCGATCCGTACATGCGCGAGGACCTTCAGGACTACGGTATTCTCATCGACACCCTCGAGTGCGCCACCAGCTGGGACCAGCTTTCGAAAGTGCATGAGCAAATCCGGGCATACGTAAAGAGCCGCCCGCAGACAGTCTGCATGACCCACATGTCACACTGCTACCCGCAGGGCGCGAATCTTTATTTCATCTTCATTGCAAAGATAGATCACCAGGAGTTCCTGGAGTTTCACCGCGGCATCCTCGATGCCGTCCAGGCCTCCGGTGCGACGATGAGCCATCACCACGGCATCGGGAAGATGACCGCGCCCTGGCTCGAAGGTCAGATCGGCAGCAACGAGCTCGAGGTGTTTCGAGCCCTCAAACGGCACTTCGATCCCCGGAACGTGCTCAACCCCGGTGGCACCCTCGCGCTCGACCTGCCCGATGACCAACGCCGCATTCCGTGAGTACGAACCACGAGTAACAAATGTTTTTCGCCGCAGAGCGCATCGACTGGGCTACGATTCGCCGGTGACCGACTCCGAAGATAGCGCATTGCGCGAACGGGTTTTCGGGCGCGTTGTCCTGATCACCGGCGCGTCGAGTGGGATCGGTGAGGCGCTCGCCAAGCGCTTGGGTTTTGCCGGCGCCACGGTGCTGCTCGTCGCCCGCTCGGCTGAAAAGCTCGAGGAGATCAAGAGAACCATCGAGGAGCGAGGCGGTATGGCCTTCGTCTACCCTGCGGACCTGTCGAACGCTGAAGACACGCAGCATTTGATTGCGGCGGTCCTCGAGGAGCAGGGGCATGTCGACATCCTCGTGAACAACGCGGGCATATCGATTCGCCGAAGCGTGCAGAAGTCGTACGACCGAGTTCACGACTTCGAGCGCACGCTGGCGCTCAACTTTCTCGGTGCGGTGCGCTTAGTCATGGGCTTCCTTCCTGCGATGCGCGCGCAAAAGCAGGGGCAGATCCTCAACGTGTCGACCGTTGGGGTGCAGGTGAACGTTCCGCGCTACGGCGCCTACATCGCCAGCAAGGCGGCGCT
>CAMYMX010000360.1 GCA_947259605.1 uncultured Polyangiaceae bacterium
TCTCGATGAGCGTGAGGCCGTGGGCGGGCGCGGTTTGGCCGGCCTGAGATCGATCGGCATCCTCGCGCAGCATGGCGGGAACGGCGTCTGCGGAGAGCCAACCCCGTCCGACGTCGACCAGGGTGCCGGCCATGATCCGGACCATGTTCTTCATGAAGGAGTTGCCGACGACCTCGAGCGCAACCAGGTCGGGCCGCCCGTTCCAGTCGGGGAGCACGTTGACCTCGAACATCTCGCGGACGACGATTTCGCGCTGGTCCCCGGACTGCCGAAAGGCGTGGAAGTCGTGGGTGCCGAGGAAGTGCGCCGCAGCTGCCTTCATGGCCTCGACGTCCAGGTAGTCCTCGATGCGCACGCCCCGGCGCTCGACGTCCTTCCTCATTCCCTTCGGACCGAGCTGCCAGGCCTGCTTCCGAATCAACGGGTCGCGCTGCTGGCCGCAACGAACAAGGTAGCGGTAGCGCTTGTGCGCCGCGTGGAAGCGCGGGTTATAGCGGCGATAGCAGGGCTGCGTGTCGTGAACGACGATGTCCTCGGGCAGTCGCGCATTGAGTCCGCTCGTCCAGCCGCCCCGTGGGACCTCGACGGCCACCGCAAAGCTCGCGATCTGGCCCAGGGCATGCACGCCCGCGTCGGTCCGGCTGCACCCTCGCACCGGCCCATGCTCGATTCCCATCTCGTCGATGGCTTCCTCGAGCATCCCCTGGACGGTCCGAAGCCCCGGCTGGGCCTGCCAGCCGTGAAAATGCGTCCCGTCATACCCAAGGCAGACGCAAACACCGTGCATGAACTGAGGCTTGTCACCCATCGCTAAATCGCGCCGCACGCTAGCGCGGATGCGCCGCGTTGCCTATCGTTCCCCCGATGCGGTGCGTATTCATGGTGGCGGTGTTGCTGGCGAGCGGGCCGGTGGGGGTCGCCGCGGCGGATCCTGAGGCCGGGGCCGGCGCGGGCACTGACACGGGCACCGACACTGACACTGACACTGACACTGACACTGACACTGGCACTGACACTGACACTGTCGCTGTCGCTGACAAACCCTCCCCCAAAATCGCCGTCGTCGTCGCAGGCGACCCGGACGACACCCTCCGTCAAACCGCCGCCTTCATCGAAAGAGAAGCGACCCTCTCGGGGCTCCGCGTTCCGACTGACCCCGCGCTTCGCGCCGCCATGCGCGGCGAGCCCGCAACTGAAGAAGATGGGCTCGAAGGGCTTCGCGCCATTCGTCGCGGCCTCGGCTTCGACCCTCGCAAAGACCTCGGCTCGTACAAGCGCATCGGGATCATCGCCGGCGCCGATGCCTTGCTGGTCGTGCATCGCGAAGGCGCCATCGTGTTGGAGGTCTTCGACGTGAGCGCGGCGCAGTTCTACGAAGGCGCACTCGAGTTTGACGACAGCAGCGCGGAGCAACGGCTGAAGTTCATCAAGAGCCGCGCAGCACAAGCGCAGCTACGGTGGTCCGAACCCCCTCCGCCGCCTCCAGCAAGCGCTCCTGTAAAAGTGAACGACCCCAAACAGCCCGCGGACGAATCCAGGGCGAAACGCAGGATCAAAAAGGCTTGGCCGTATTTGGTCGCCGGGGCGCTCCTCGCCGGAGGTGTAACCTACCTCATCATTGATCGACGTCGCACTAACGAGCCGGGACCGCCGCTGCTAAGGTTTAGACCCGGTGAAGATTAGACCCCATCTAGCTTCGTTCGCGGCATTTCTTTGCGCAATCGCCGTCACCTCGGCGTCGGTGGGTGCAGCGGCTCAGGAAGCAGCCGAAGAAGCCACCCATCAATCGTCCCACGAAGCTCGCCACGAAGCGGCTGCGCCCTCGCTGCCTTCGCCTCTCGATGGGTACGAAACCGAGCGTGTCGGAGCGGTGACCTGGACCTTCCCCGAATCCGAGCGAGGTCGGGTCGATGAGCTCATCGATGGCGTCGAAGAGCACTGGGCAGAGCTGGTCGACACCTTTGGCGTCCCGATCGATGACCAGCTGATCATTCGAGTCGCTCGAAATCCGCGCGAGATGAGGGCGCTGGCGCCTTATGGCCATCCGCCGCCCGACTACGCGACTGGTGTCGCCTACTCGCAGTGGGGCGTGATCCTCTTGACGATGTCGGCTCCGGAAACTTGGCAGCCCCCCGAGCTCGAAGTGGTCCTCGTTCACGAGCTCTCGCACGTCGCGCTCCACCGCGCGGTTCTCGGCAATTCCGTGCCCCGCTGGTTCAACGAAGGCGTCGCGATCAACGAATCCGAGGTGCGCTTGCTCCCGCGCATGGAGTCGCTGCTACGGGCGGCCGCCCAGCGCTCCATGCTGCGGCTCTCCGAGCTCGACGACCGCTTTCCCGATCGCCCGTACGAAGTGAACGTCGCTTACGCCCAGAGCGCGGACGTCGTCGGTTTCCTGCGCCGCACCGACAACGACGAGCGCCGCTTCCATCGATTGATTCAATCTCTGCGCGAAGGCGAGACCTTCGATACCGCGCTCGCGACCGCGTACGGCTGGACGCGAGTGGGCCTCGAACGTCAGTGGCGCGAAAGCCTTCGGACGAGGTACCGAATCCTCCCGGCCCTTTTTGCCGGCTCCACGATTTGGGTCGCCGCCGCGATCCTCGTCGTCTTCGCGTATCGGCGTCGGCGCCGCTACCACCACACGAAGCTGCAACAAATGGCCTATCGCGAAGAGCTCGAAGCGCTGCGCCTCACGAGCGAGCCGCCCCCTGCCGCAATCGCGCCTACGGACATGGCTGCGGATACAGGAGGCATCCCGATCGTCGAACACGACGGCGAGTCGCACACCTTGCACTGACCCTGGAAAGCCGCCGCCTTGCGCCTGCGACGTGCCCTAGCCCTCAGGCCTTGGCCGCGGGAGCCTCGTCCGGATCGAGCGGGAACTTCGGGGTGGTCCCGAGCTTCGCCAGCTTTTTCTTCCGGTCCTTGCCCTGAGCGGCAACCTTGCGGCGCCGTTTCGCCTTTGTCTTACCTGTATTCGACATTCAACTCGTCCTGGCCGCTGCGTCTACTGCGCCTCGGGCGGGCGGTCAAACCCCCGACCCGGTGGCAAGGGCTACGGCCCGCAAATAGCCCGCGTGCAGGCGTTTGGTGACCGGACCTGGCCGGCCAGACCCGATCGTTCGCCCCTCGGCAGACACCACCGGCATCACCTCTCGGATGCTGCTCGTGAGGAAGGCTTCGTCGGCGCCGTACAGATCCTCGGGGCGTACTTCACCTTCTTCGACCTCGAGACCTTCGTCGGCTGCCGCGGCGATGACCGTCGCCCGGGTGATGCCGACCAGGATCCCCGGCTGGGGCTCGGGGGTTCGCACCTTGCCATCCTTCACGATGAAGAGGTTGCTCGATGCGCCTTCTAGGATCTGGCCGTCGCGTCCAAGCATGAGCGCCTCCTGCGCACCCTTTTGCTTGGCCTCGTGGACGGCCAGCAAATTTGCCAGATAGTTCGACGCCTTGGCGCCCGCCGCCCGCGCGTCATCTGTCGGCCGTGACGCCTCGAGCAGCGCGACCGCGATGCCGCGCTCGTAGCGCTCAGCGGGCGGCACCGATACGGGCGCTGCAATGATCACCCGGCATGGAGCGCTGGCGGTGGTCGGATCGTAGGTGAGCGGCCCCGTGCCGCGCGTCACGATGACGCGCACGTACCAGTCGCCTTCGCCTGCGGCGTCGAGGGTTGCGCGCACCTCCGCGGAAAGCGTCTCAATCGACACCGGCATTGGAATCATGATGCGGGCGGCCGAACGCGCGAGCCGTTCCAGATGCTCCGTTTCGGCAAAGGGTATGCCCGCGTAGGTCCGATACACCTCGAACACGCTGTCCCCATAGAGGAACCCCCGGTCGAATACCGACACGCGTGCCTCGTCGCTATCGACGACATCGCCATCGATTGCGACCTTTCCCATGGCCATGGTTCAACCCTTCAGCTCTGCCAGCAGCTCCGCAGCCTGTGCGTGGCCGGCATCCTCTGCAAGGGCCCTCTCGAGCATCGTGATCGCTTTGCGCTTGTCGTCGGTCTTCGCGGCGATGTCGCCAAGGTAGAAATAGACATCGGCTTTCTGAATGCCCGAGTCCGGCTCGAGTTTCTGAAGCAGCAACGCCCGAAAGCTCTTCTGCGCGCGGTCGAGGTCGCCAGCCGAATGGGTGAGCTTGCCGAGGTCTCGAAGGATCGCGACATTGGTGAGATCGATCTTGAAGGCCGCATCGTACGCAGCGAGCGCACCCTCTGCATCGCCCATCGCCGCCAGCGCTTGGCCGAGCCTGTGCTGATGTGCGGCGAGGTCCTTGCTTCGCTGCCGTCCGTAGCTTTCGATGATTTGCCGGAGGATCGGCACGGCGTCCTGTTGGCGACCCGCAGCCATGTACAGATCGCAAAGCGGAACCAACGCACCCCGATCGGAGCTGTCGAGCTCTACCGCACGCTCGAGATAGCTCGCGGCT
>CAMYMX010000361.1 GCA_947259605.1 uncultured Polyangiaceae bacterium
GCGTCGAACCCATGGCCCCGATGTTGGCTCGGGCCCGCGAGCGCGTCGACAAGTTGCCGCGCGCGACCAGAAACCGGATCGAGCTCCGCAAAGGGGCACTCGAACGTCTTCGGCTGCGCCGCACCTTCCCTCTCGTCATCGCGCCGTTCAACGTGTGGATGCACCTCTACACCCGAGAGCAGGTCGAGCGAGGCTTCGCTACCGTCCGACATCACCTCGAACCCAAGGGCCAGTTCGCATTCGACGTCTTGCTTCCCGATCCGACAAGCCTTGCCAGAGAACCATCCAAGCGCTACCGCGGCGGCGAAGTTCCCCATCCACGGGACGGCGCTCGATATCGATACAGCGAGTACTTCAGCTACGACCCGGCCGCACAGATCGAAACCGTGATGATGGACTTCGAACACCCGGACGATGAAAGCCGCTCGTTCTGCACGCCGCTCACGCAGAGGCAGTTCTTCCCGGCCGAGCTCGAAGCGCTGCTGCACTACAACGGCTTCGAGATCGAATCCCATACGGGCGACTTCAAGGGTGCGACGATCAGCGCGGCGACCGAATCTCAGGTCGTCGTCGCAACGCTGCGTTAGTCCCGCAGCAGAACGTCGCAGTAGTACTTCACGCGTTTGACGATCTTGCCATGGGGCCGGCTGTGAATGTCCTTTTTGAGCGCGAGCATGACGCGTCGCTGGAAGGTGTAACTGTTGCGCGCAGGTTTGGGCGCGGGGGCGCCGCCCGCCATTTCGATGGGAGCCCAGAGCGCGTCGACAGGCCATTGCCATGCCTCGAAGTCGGCCGGATCAATCCGCGCGATCATCTGCTCGGCGAGCGTGCGCTTGTCTGCGTCATGGGCGAGCTCCGCTGCCCACTTGTCGATTTTGTCGGCCACGGGCCGGTCCTCACGGTCGACTGTGATCGGGTCGCCCATCCCGCTCTTCGCACGCGTAGCCTTGCCGTACTCGACTGCGTCAGGGTCGTTCTCTAACCCGAGGAAGGCGAAAATGCGCTCGAGCTGCGGCGCGGGCTCCGTGACTAGGTCTTCGTATGCAACGTGCAGCAAGGGAACCGGACGCTCGCGGAGAAACGCTGCCATGGCCGGTACATATCGTTCGAGGATCGGGTTGAACGCATGCGCGCCGCGCCAGTCACCGTCGAAGAAACTGTTCGCGTAGGAGCTGAAAACGGCGAGCGGATGCCGAGTCAGCACGACGTACTTCACGTCCGGATAGAGACGCTGAAGAAAAGGCAGAACCAGCGCGTTGGCGGGCGTCTTGTCGAGGAAGTAGCTGCTTTCACTCGTCGACAACATTCGACCGTAGAGTGTGTCGGTGTACGCGCGCAGCGCATCTAGATAGTCCTGCTCACCACCGGGCAGCCCCTCGATGAAGGACTTGGTCGCCTCCGCCGCGTTGATGTGGTCGTAGGGGGCTCTGTCGACGTTGTCGTAAACACCGAGGTGCGCGATCGGCGAAATCAGATGAGGCTCCGGATGCGTGAAGATCTCAGTGTGGACGCCCATCATCCGCTGGAGCAGCGTCGACCCCGCACGGGGCGGCGAGATTACGAAGACGAGTGACATGAGGCCTGAGGCAAGTCCTACCCTCGCGCAGCGAGCTGTCGCAAGACGTACTGCAAGATGCCTCCGTTCAGGAAGTACTCGACCTCCTGGGGGGTGTCGATCCGTGCCTTGACGGTGAACGACTTGCCGTCGTTTGTGCGAACCGAAAGCGACTTGCCGGGAACCAATCCGTCGGAAATCCCAGAAATGGTGAACGTCTCTTCGCCGTTGAGCCCAAGGGCAGCGCGGCCCTCGCCTGCCTCGAACTCGAGTGGCAGGACCCCCATGCCGATCAGGTTCGACCGATGGATGCGCTCGTAGCTTTCGGCGATGACCGCGCGAACTCCGAGGAGCAGCGTGCCCTTGGCCGCCCAGTCGCGCGAGGAACCCGTGCCGTATTCCTTGCCCGCAATGACGATCAGTGGGGTGCCAGCCTCTTGGTACTTCATCGAGGCCTCGTAGATGCTCGTCTGCTCGTTCGTCGGCAAATAGCGCGTGATGCCGCCTTCGGTGCCGGGGGCCAGCAGGTTGCGAAGACGGATGTTGGCAAAAGTCCCGCGCATCATGACTTCATGGTTGCCGCGGCGGCTGCCGTAGCTGTTGAAGTCGCGGGGCGCCACGCCGTGGTCGCGCAAGTACTTCGCCGCGGGGCTGTCGAGCGCGATCGAGCCTGCAGGAGAAATGTGATCCGTCGTGACCGAGTCTCCGAGCAAGCAGAGCACACGCGCTCCGTCGATGTCGTTAGGCGGCGCCGGCTCACCAACCTCGACCCCGTCGAAGAAGGGCGGAAGGCGAACGTAGGTCGACTCCGGGTCCCAGCGATAGCGATCTGTTTCGTCGAAGTGCACGTCGCGCCACTGCGGAGGCCCTTCGAGCACGACCGCATACCTCTCGACGAACTGTTCCTTCTTGACCGAAGTTCGAAGCGTCGCGGTGACTTCCTGATGGCTGGGCCAAAGATCGCGAAGGAAGACATCCTTGCCTTCCCGGTCCTGGCCGAGCGGATCGTTTTCGAAATCGATGTTCATCGTGCCCGCAAGCGCGTACGCCACGACCAGCGGCGGAGATGCGAGGTAATTGGCTCGCGTCAAAGGATTGACGCGGCCCTCGAAGTTTCGATTCCCGCTCAGCGCCGAGGTGACGACCAGGTCATGCGCCTTGACCGCCTCGGCAATCTCCGGGTCGAGTGGACCGGAGTTGCCAATGCAGGTCGTACAGCCGTAGCCCACCAGATTGAAGCGCAGGGCGTTGAGATCCTCCATGAGACCCGATTCCTCGAGGTACTCGGTGACGACCTGCGACCCAGGGGCAAGGCTCGTCTTGACCCAGGGCTTGGTTCGAAGCCCCCTCTCCACGGCTTTCCTCGCCACTAGACCCGCTGCCAACATGACCGAAGGGTTGGAAGTGTTCGTGCAGCTCGTGATCGCCGCGATCACTACCGCACCGTTTTTCAAAGTGAAGGTTTCTTCGCCGCGCGTGACCTCCACGCGCTTGTCGGCCGGCGCCTCGAAGCCTTGCAGCACGTTCTGAAAGGAGCGCTTTGACTCGCGGAGGGCGATGCGGTCTTGCGGGCGCTTGGGCCCGGCGATCGAGGGCACCACATCTCCGAGATCGAGAACCAGCGTGTCGGTGAACCGCGGCTCGGGGTCGCTCGCCGTGTGGAATAGCCCCTGCTCTTTGAGCACCCGCTCCACGATGTCGACATGGGGTGATTCGCGTCCACTGAAGCGCAGGTACGCGAGCGTTTCATTGTCGACCGGGAAAAAGCCCATGGTCGCACCGTACTCGGGCGCCATGTTCGCGATGGTGGCGCGGTCCGGGAGCGCCAGGTTTTCCATTCCCTCGCCGTAAAACTCCACGAACTTGCCGACGACACCCTTTTCGCGAAGCATCTGAGTCACGGTGAGAACCGCGTCCGTCGCCGTCGCACCTTCGGGGAGCTTGCCGGTGAGCTTGAAGCCGACGACCTGAGGAAGGAGCATGCTGATCGGCTGACCGAGCATCGCCGCTTCGGCCTCGATGCCCCCTACGCCCCAGCCGAGCACGCCGAGGCCGTTGATCATCGTCGTATGAGAATCGGTGCCGACCAGGCTGTCGGGATAGGCGATGCACTGGCCGTTGGCTTCCCGCGTGAAGACCACGCTGGCCAGGTACTCGAGGTTGACCTGGTGAACGATGCCGGTACCGGGGGGCACGACGCGCATGTTCTCGAACGCGCTCTGCCCCCACTTCAGGAACTGGTAACGCTCCTCGTTACGCTCGAATTCCCGCTTCACGTTGTCTTCGAACGATCTCAGCGAGCCGTATGAATCGACTTGCACCGAGTGATCGATGACTAGGTCTGCAGGTTGCAAGGGGTTGATGCGGCTGGGGTCGCCGCCCATCTTCGCGAACTGATCGCGCATCGCAGCAAGGTCGACGACGGCAGGCACGCCGGTGAAGTCTTGGAGGAGCACACGGGATGGGCGGAACGCAATCTCGGTGCTGGGCGCGGCAGCCGGATCCCAGTTGGCGACCGCTTCGATGTCCTCGCGGGTGACGGTCTTGCCGTCCTCGAAGCGCAGGAGGTTCTCCAGTAGAACGCGGATCGAGTAAGGGAGCGTATCGATGCCCTTGAAGCCCGCTCGGGTGAGCGCGTCGAGGCGGTGAATGACGACCTGGTGGCCTCCCGCGTGCGTCGTAACCCGGCTCTTAAAAGAGTCCATTGCTATCATGAAGGATTGCCTACCACGACGGGTCTGGCGCGCCACCCCGGTCGTTAGCTAAGCTGAAAACGCTGCGTGACAAGCGCCGACAGAAGCGCTAGACCATGCAGCCGCGGCGCCGTAGCCAAGTGGTAAGGCAGAGGTTTGCAAAATCTCCATTCGTCAGTTCGATCCT
>CAMYMX010000362.1 GCA_947259605.1 uncultured Polyangiaceae bacterium
GACCGAAGAGCGCACCCGCGTCCGCATCGAAGCCGACAAGAAGGACCCTAACAAACGCGTTCGCGTGGCCGTGAAGAGCGGCTCGGTCCTGGATTGAGGTCGTCATGAGTGAATACGAACCCCGACTCCGCAAGAAATACAAAGAAGAGATCATCCCTCAGTTGATGAAGGATTTCAGCTTCCGGAACATCATGCAGGTTCCGAAGCTGGAGCGAGTCATCATCAACATGGGCCTCGGCGAAGCCGTGCAGAACGCCAAGCTGATCGAGTCAGCCGTCGCGGAACTGGCCGCCATCACCGGCCGCAAGCCGATCGTGACCCGCGCGAAGAAGTCCATCGCGACCTTCAAGCTTCGCGAGGGCATGCCGATTGGCGCGATGGTCACCCTTCGTGGTGAGCAGATGTACGACTTCGTCGATCGGCTCGTTTCGATCGCACTGCCGCGTACGCGTGACTTCAAGGGCATTAGCCCGAAGGCATTCGACGGCCGTGGCAACTACACGCTCGGCATTCGCGAGCAGATCGTCTTCCCAGAGATCAACTATGACAAAATCGATCGTATCAAGGGCATGAACGTGACCTTTGTTACCACAGCAGAAACTGACGAACAGGGACGTGCCTTGCTGAAGTCGCTCGGCATGCCGTTCAGGAACTAGAGGACGCAGATGGCTAGTAAGCGCGCATTTGCCAAAATGGAAAAGACACCGAAATTCTCGGTGCGACAACGGAATCGCTGCAAGGTCTGCGGACGCCCAAGGGGTTACTACCGCAAGTTCGAGATGTGCCGCATCTGTCTCCGTAAATACGGGCTTGCGGGTGACATCCCGGGCCTCACGAAATCGAGCTGGTAAGGAGGTGCAGTCATGATGACCGATCCAATCGCTGACATGCTGACGCGCATCCGCAACGCCGCACAGGCTCAGCACGAACACACCATTCTACCCTCGTCGAAGCTCAAGGCGCAGCTCGCCGAGATTCTCAAGCAAGAGGGCTACATCGACGATTACCGCGTGGAAGACGGGGTCCAGAATAGCCTCACGATCTTCCTCAAGTACGGTCGCGACCGCCAGAGCGCGTTCGTGGGCATGCGTCGGGCGAGCCGCCCGGGGCGAAGGTTCTACGTGGGTCACCATGACATTCCACGTGTCCAAAATGGCATGGGCGTCGCGATTCTCTCGACGTCCGTTGGCATCATGACCGGCCGTGACGCTCGCGATAAGCGGGTTGGCGGTGAGGTGCTGTGCGAGGTTTGGTGATGACCGAGACACATACAGGGAAGCAATCGCGAAACGGCAAGAAGCCCGTTGAAGTCGTCAAGGGCGTGCAAATCTCGATCAGCGGACGGGACATCAAGGCCAAGGGCCCGAAGGGCGAGCTCAGCCAGACCCTTCGTCCGGAGGTCGTCGTCACTCAGGACGAGGGCGCGCTCACGGTCCGGCCCGCACCTGGCACCGGCAAGACGGGCCTTCAGTACCAGGGCCTGACCCGCGCGATTCTCCGCAACATGGTGGAGGGCGTCGCCAACGGTTACAAGCGCTCGCTCGATTTCCGCGGCGTTGGCTACCGAGCGGAATTCAAGAACGATCAGCTCAAGATGACGGTTGGGCTCTCCCATCAGCCCATCATCGACATCCCCAAGGCGGTCGCCGTGAAGGTCGAAACGATCGACGAGGCTGGCACCAAGTTCCCCCGCGTTCATCTAGAGTCGCCCGACAAGCAACTCGTTGGCCGGATCGCGGCGCGGATTCGTCAGATGCGACCCCCAGAGCCCTACAACGGTAAAGGCGTTCGCTACACCGGCGAGCGCATTCGAGAGAAGGCGGGCAAGGCCGGAAAGGCTGGAGGCTGATCATGCAGCAGAAACTCACAGGGCGCGCTCGTCGCAAGTTGAGGATTCGCAAGAAGGTGCAGGGCACGACTGCGCGACCTCGGCTCGCGGTGTTCCGCAGCGCCAAACACATTTACGCGCAGGTCATCGACGACACGCAGGGCACCACGATTGCCCATGCGTCCAGCGTCGCGAAGTCTGGCGATGGAAACAAAGTCGACGTTGCGAAGTCGGTCGGCAGCGCGGTGGCCAAGGCATGCATCGACAAAGGTGTCGAGCAGGTCGTCTTCGACCGCGGCGGTTATCAATATCACGGACGCGTTCGCGCATTGGCCGAATCGGCGCGCGAAGCCGGTCTGAAGTTCTGAGGACGAGATGGCATATAAAGACCAAATCATCGACCCAAACACACTCGACGATCTCACCGAGCGGGTGATCTTCATCAACCGAGTGGCCAAAGTCGTCAAAGGCGGCCGGCGTTTCAGCTTTAGCGCATTGGTCGTCGTGGGTGACAGTAATGGTCACGTCGGTGTCGGCATGGGCAAGGCGAAAGAAGTCCCCGAGTCGATTCGCAAGGGTACTGAGGCTGCCAAGAAGAACCTGTTCAAGGTTCCTCTGACGGGTCGAACCATTCCCCACAAGATCGTGGGGCACTCGGGCGCCGGTCGCATCGTCTTGCGTCCCGCGTCCGAAGGGACTGGCGTCATCGCCGGCGGTGCGATGCGCCCGGTACTCGAGGCTGCGGGCGTCAAAGACGTCTTGGCGAAGATCCTCGGCACGACGAATCCCTACAACGTGGTCAACGCCACTGTCGCCGCGCTCAAGGAGCTCGAGTCGCCGGCCGAGGTAGCCAGCCGACGCGGTCGTCGCAAGGGAGACATTCAACAGTACGAGCATGGGCCCAAGGCGGAACGTCCCGCCGCCGAGCCTGACGAAGCGCCTGCGGAGGCAAGCGCATCGTAAGAGAGGCAGTCATGAGCGCGAAGAAACTCAAAGTGACCCAGGTGAAAAGCGAAATCGGGCGGATGGACAAGCAGCGGCGAGTTCTCCGGGGGCTCGGCTTGCATGGAATGAACACGAACGTCGTGGTCGACAACACCCCTTCGTTCCGCGGCATGGTCAAAAAGGTGCTCCATCTCGTCGAAGTTGAGGAAGTCAATGAGTGAGCAGAGTAAGACGCCAATCCTTTCCCGGCTCCGCCCCGCTGCGGGCGCCGTCCGGGGAAAGCGACGCAAAGGACGCGGCCCGGGCTCAGGCCTGGGCAAGACCGCTGGCCACGGCCAGAAGGGCCAAAAGGCGAGACATCCCGGCAACTTCAGCAAGCTCGGCTTCGAAGGCGGGCAGATGCCGCTGTACCGACGCATTCCGAAGCGCGGCTTCGTCAATCCGTTCACCAAGACGGTAGGGACGGTCAACGTGAAGGACCTGGCTCGTTTCGATGCCGGGGCCACCGTCGACGAGGCGGCCCTGCGCAAAGCTGGCCTCATCAAGCGCAAAGTGGACATCATCAAGGTTCTCGGCGATGGCGAGCTAGACAGGGCTCTCACCGTCAAGGTCCACGCTGCTAGCGCGACTGCCACGCAGAAGATCGAGAAAGCGGGCGGTACGGTCGAGCTAGTGGTCGCCGCGCCTGCCTCCTAACCGAAAGCACGTAGCAAGCCATGAGCACCGTCGCCAACATCTTTCGAATCCCCGAGCTCCGTCGCCGCATTCTCTTCACCTTGGGAATGCTCGCCGTCTATCGCATCGGGATTTTCGTTACGACACCCGGCGTAGACCGGTCGGCCATGCGGAAGTACGTGGCCGGGCAGTCGGGCGGCTTCCTGAGCATGTTCAACCTGTTCTCGGGTGGTGCGCTCGAGCAGGCTTCGATTTTCGCGCTCAACATCATGCCCTACGTTTCGGCGAGCATCATCTTGTCGCTGATGACGGTCGTGGTGCCCTCGCTCATGGAGCTTCGCAAGGAAGGCGAGGCGGGCCAGCGCAAAATCAACCAGTACACGCGCTACGGGACGGTCGGGCTAAGTATTTTTCAGAGTATGGGCCTCGCAATGCTTTGGGAGGGCTGGAACGAAAGCTCGACAGCGGGTGACATCGTCGCCGAGCCGGGCTGGAGCTTCCGCTTAATGACGGTGCTCGCGCTCACGACCGGCACTTCGTTCCTGATGTGGCTCGGCGAGCAGATCACCGAGCGCGGCCTTGGAAACGGCATTTCGCTCATCATTTTCGCGGGCATCGTGGCGAACCTGCCAGACGCCCTGTTCATGACCCTCGAGCAATTCAAGCTCGGGGAGCTGCAACCCATCGACCTGATGTTGCTCATCGTGATCGCGCTCGGCACGACGGCGTTCATCGTCTTCTTCGAGCGGGCGCAGAGGCGCCTGCCGATCACCTACGCCAAACGCATGATTGGACGAAAGATGTACGGCGGGCAGCAGTCTCATCTTCCGCTTCGCGTGAACATGGCCGGTGTCATTCCGCCGATCTTCACGTCGTCCTTGCTGATGTTCCCCGTCACCTTGGCAGGCACCAACATCCCGTATATTTCGGATGCGATGCGCTGGATCAGCAACAACCTGATTCCGGGGGGCTGGGTGTACA
>CAMYMX010000363.1 GCA_947259605.1 uncultured Polyangiaceae bacterium
CTCGCTTTGACATGAGCATTCGAGGCGCTGCGTTTTACGACGACGAGTACCAGAAGGGCGACGACGGCGTCTGGCGAATCTCCAAAACCGGTTACGAACGCACCTACGAAGAGATGATTCCCCGAAAGTCTATCGAAGGCCTGACGCTGACCGAGAGCCGCTGGCAAGGGAAGGGCGGCCCAAAGACCTGAGATTAGGTGTCGTCGAGGCAGTCGATCGACATGCGGCCGGCGCATGCATCCAGCGCGACGATGCAGGCGTCGTAGCCATCGCAGGTGAGACAGAGCGGCGTGCACGAGTCGCCAGCGCACGGCGTCAAGCACAGAGCGCGACTGCACCAGGCCAAGTCGCCGTAGCAGCTCGTGCATTCCGGCGACAAGCCAGTCGCGTCTGCAACGCAGAGATCGACGCACTCCTTAAACTCTGTCTCCATAGAGATGAGGGCCGCGCATCGTGATGGGGCGAGACCGCAACTCGCAGCGATTTGACGCGCTTGGCCGGCCTGAAGCGCTGCCAAAATACCAAGGTCGTCCGTATTGTCGCAGGCGCCCATCGGGGGGCTGCCGCCGGATCCGCCCGACCCGCCGGTCCCCGAGGTGCCACCCGTTCCCGAGCCGCCGCTACCCCCGGCGCCACCCAGTCCAGCGGTTCCGCCCGTGCCACCCGCGCCCACCATGCCGCCCGATCCGCCCGAACCCGCCGAGCCACCCGTACCACCGGTGCCGACCGACCCACCGCTGCCGCCGCCTCCACCCGAAGAAGGGGGCGGAACATAGTCGTCAGTGCAGCCGACGGCGATGATCGCGGTAAGGAGCAGAAGTTGAAGTACGAATCGCATTTGGACTTAGTCGTGGACGGTGATCTTCACCATCTGCAACGGCGTGACCGGCCTATCACCAGGGCCGGTTCGGGTGGACTCGATCTTCTCGATGACGTCCATGCCGCTCGTCACTTTTCCGAACACCGGGTGCTTTGAGGGACCGGGGGTGAACCAGTCGAGGTAAGCGTTGTGGACCGTGTTGATGAAGAACTGACAGCCGCCGCTGTTCGGACGGCCCGTGTTGGCCATCGACAGAGTGCCTGGCTCGTTTGAAATCTTGGCGTTGTCCGGATGCTCGTCTTCGATGGTGCCGTTCGGGCTTTCGCCGGTGCCGGCTCGGGGGCTGTTCGGGTCTCGGCTGTGCGGGCAGCCGAACTGAATCATGAACCCGCTGATGACACGGTGGAAGTGAAGCCCATCGTAGAAGCCGCTCTTGGCGAGCTCGATGAAGTTGCCCGCCGTCTTGGGCATGACGTCGGTGAAGAGCTCGATTTCAACGTCGCCGAGCGAGGTTTCGAGGGTTGCGGTCGGGTTGGCCATGGCGAAGGCCTATCAGCTTTCCCCGCGGATGCCAGCCCGGCAGGCTTCCGACTTGGCTCGAGTCCGTGCTTGTCGTAGGTGCCAAACATGGAACAGCTCGCGAACGATCTTTGGGCAGAGGCCGCGCCTCAGTCGTTTCTTGGTCTGCACGTCGGGACTCGAATGACCGCCGTGCGTCTTCGTGACGGCACCTTGATGGTCCATTCACCCATCGCACTGACGCCCGGCTTGAAGGCCGAGGTCGATGCGATCGGTCCGGTCCGGCACATCGTCTCCCCCAATGTGGCCCATCACCTGTACGCCGGTGAGTGGCAGAACGCCTACCCGGGCGCCTTGCTCCACGGGGCGGTGGGCCTCGGAAAGCGGCGAAAAGATCTGGCGATCGATCTCGAGCTGAGGGGTGAGACCCACCCCGATTGGGGAGGCGACCTCGCGACGGCCTTCCTCGACGGCACCATGCTCAACGAAACGGTGTTCTTTCATCGGCCGTCGCGATCACTGATCGTTGCTGACGTCATCGAAAACTTCGAGACGTCGGCTCATTGGCCGACCCGTGCGTACCTCAAGTTGGGGGGTATTCACGGGAGGCCGGGCCTGAGTCTTCCCCTGCGTCTGGTCTTCCGAGACAAGAAGCGCGCGCGGCGCTCCATTGACGAGGTCTTGGGCTGGGATTTCGACCGAATCGTGCTCGCACACGGCGACGTCATCGAGAGCGGCGGACGCGACATCTTGCGGGACGCTTACACCTGGTTGAAAAGTTGAATGCGTCGTTCAGATCGCGTTGCACACCGTGAGCAGCTCCGATGCGACGCTCGGAAGCCCGCTGACGCTGAGATTTGCTTCGGCTCGGTCGAGTGCCGAACGGAGCGTCGCGGCGGAAGCCGAATCGAGGTCCGCATCGGCCACCGCGCGGTCGATGGCGGTGCGGCTTTGGTCGATCAACACCTGGATCTGACGAATGTCTTGCATCGCGGAATTCGGCGCGCTGTCGGCGATCGAAGCCGCGTTCCGCGCACGCACACCGGCCGCACAGCTTGCGTCCCGAACGAGCAGGTCATTTCGAACGGGCTTGTATCGGCTGATGCCTCCGATGACGTCGGCCACGTTCGGATCGTCGGGATTGAGCGCCTTGCCAGACACACGCCGCACCGGCGAGCTCGCCGTGTAGATGCCGCCCTGAGGCCCGACGCTCGTCACGGCGATCGATTCTTCGCGGCCCTCGGCGAACGAGCGGAGCTCGCCGGTGTCCCGATCGAGCAGACCGACACCAACCTTCAACATGATCGTCGTGTCGCCGATCAACAACCCACCGCCAATGCTAACCGCAACGCCGTTGGCCGTGATCGTTGGGGTAAGCGCGTTGAACTCAATCTTGATGTCCGGATCGTCGGCGAAGGCGTCCAGCTGAGCTGTCCAATCCAGGCGCGCGCTGTCACCTAGGTCGGTCAACTTGAAGATGTCATTGCGAGTGACCGCATAGAGCTCGGCGTTGTCCGGCGAAACCGCGATGGAGGCGGCCACGGCGTCGCCAACGTCGACGCGCCAGAGCTCTGCGAGCTCGGTGTCGAAGGCAATCACGTTTCCGACGTTGTCCGAGACGTAGATTCGGCTCCCATCTTCGCTGATCGACGGTGTCGAACCGGTCCCTCCCGTGAACTCGGCCGCGTCGAGCATTCGAAACGCGAGCCCGCCGCCTTCGTCGTCGGCCAGCTCAAACGAGTAGATTGCACCGAACTCCGAAAGGCCGTCCATCGTGCCGTCGGCTTCGTCGGCCGCCGTCGCGGCGACGACGATCAGACCCGTGTTGGGATCGATCGCAAAGAAGTTGGTGACGACGGACCCGCCTCCAAAGATGACGTCGATGATCAGCGAGAAGAAGCTCAGCCCGCTCGGCGTCGTGCCGAAGACCGCGTCCGTGAGGTCATTGCTCGCGTCGATGACGAACTGGGGAAGCATGGGAACCTCGCTCACGGCTGGCGAGCCTAGAACTTGTCCCTTCGAAGGGATTTGCTCGCCCGTCAACCGGTCGAAAGCGAGCAACACCCCGTCCAAGGTGAGGCCGACCAGCGAGTCGGTTTGCGGATGATAGTTGAACCCGAATGAATGCGTGGTCGAGCGCACACCGGGTACCGGATCGGGCACGATGAGTCCCGTATCCACCCGCCAAATCTCGGTGCCGTCGGGCCTGAGGGCCATCGCTTCGGTGTAGGTCATGTGATAGATGAGCTGGTTCCCGGGGTCGTCGGGGTCGTTTAAGATCAAGACCGCCCCGCTGCCGGCGTTGCTTCCATTTCCTTCGATCGCCCAGTTGCGTTCGCCGGTCTCGGCATCGAGCGACACCAACGAGACGTCTTCTTGGGGGAACAAGGGGCTGAAGTAGAGGTTGCCCTCGTTGTCGTAGGTCGGCCCTTCCGGCACGAAGAAGCTCGTTTCTGAAACCCAATCGAGCTCCAGCCGCGGCGCCACGGCAACCCAGACATGGTCGGTGTTGTTCGGCCCGGTGTGCATGGTGTGGAACGCGTTGGGCTGAGGGATGATCTCGTAGTCGTAGCTACCGACCGTTCGCGCGCCGTCCGGGGCCCACTGGGTCACGCCTCCGGGAACCTGCTGTTGGCCCGACGGCGTGCTATCGGTCGAGCAGCCCGCAGCGACGAGTAAGACGAGCGCCGATGCGGGAGTACGGAGCTTTCTCTTTCGTTCCTGAATTCGAGCGATCATGGAAAATCCTTTGTCCCCTGATAGCAGAATCACGCGAAAAGGCCGACCCTTCGAAGAGGGCCGGCCTGAACGTAACGATTGGGTTGTGAACCTGGATTCGCTTAGAACAAGAAGGGCTCCACGGTGAGCGTGTACTCGATCAGGGTCTGAGTCTCGGGGACACCCTGGACGTAGATCCGCACGGCTTGCACCCGGTCGTTTCGAATGGTGATGTCACTGAATCCGTCGTTGCAGTCGATCGGGCCGCCGGTGGCCGCCTCGGATTCGCCGTTGCCGACGTTGAGGATCTCGACGCGCGCGAAGACCTCGGTGTCACCCTCGACAATGCAGTCGATCGCGACTCTGA
>CAMYMX010000364.1 GCA_947259605.1 uncultured Polyangiaceae bacterium
CCCCGGAAGGCGCCGCCCCCGTGAGCGTACCCATGTCGCGACCGATGAGCTCGCAGCCTTCACGGTCCATCGCTGCGACGAGATTGGCGTCGAGGTCGTGGGCCAAGACCGCAGCAATGCTCTGCCCCATGCGGCCCGCTGCTCCATGTATCGCAACTTGCACCATGGCCAGGGCATCGCAGATGCGGCGACGAGCGTCAATCGACTGGCTAGGTCGACGAGCGGCCGGCGCTCAGCTCCACCAGGCGGTCGATGAGGAAGCCGCTCTGCTCGAGCGCTTCGTCGGTGAAGTCGCCAAAGAACGTGCGAACGTCGACGAAGACCTGGTCGAAGGCATCCTGGTCGCCGTCCGCCAGAATCTGCGCCAGATCGGCCGCGGCCGCGCGAAAGACTTGGATCACCCGTTGGGAATCCGGATTGAACATCTCGATCGGCCCGTAGAGGTCCGGCGACTGAGCGAAATGTCGGCCGGTCACGTAGGCTTCGAGAAGGTAGGCCGGAGAGGTGAAGCGAAGCGTCTCCTCGAGCGTGGCTCCCAGGCGGCTCAATGCCATTCCGAGCACCTGCGTCTTGAAGTGGTGCAGCACCTGCACGATCGCCATGATCGAATCGTGATCGGCCGGGGTCGCTTCGGTGATGACCAGGCCGCGCGCCCTGAACATTTGCCGAACCCAATCAAGCCAAGCGTCCCCGCGTCCCGGACAGATCACGACCCTTTGCCCTTGGTAAGTATTGACGCCCGGGCCGAACATCGGATGGGTGCCGACGACGCTCGCTTTGGTCGACGCCAACATCGCGGCGACCGGATCGGCCTTGATCGACGTCACGTCCATCAGGAGGGCCTCCTTGCGGACCAGCGGGCCGAGCTCCTCGATGACCGTCCGCGTCTCGCGAATCGGCACGCAGATGATCACCACATCGGCTTTCGACGCCGCGTCTGCAGGCCGCAGCTCGGTGTCGAGGTCCGCGCTCAGCACTTCGTGTCCAAGATCGGAGAACAGGGTGCGAAGCGAGCCCCCCATCCCCCCCTCGCCGCCGATGATCGCGACCGTCTGCGATTCCACGTCCAACGGCACCTCCGCGCGCAGCGCCGCTTGCCGCTCACGGCTCATGAGCATCAGCTGCCGCCAAATGGACTCGATGCTCTCGGCGGACAGTCCGAGCTTATCTGCTCGGGCACAGCGATCGTCCAGAACCCGGCGTTCGCGCGCGAGGTCGCGAATCCGAACTCGATGGGAACGTTTGCGCGCGGCGATGTCCGCCACGATGTTCATCCGCCGGACGAGCAGCTCCAGCAACTCGTGATCGAGGGCGTCAAGCGCTCCTCGTAGCTCCAGAAGCGGGCCTTTGTCTGGATTCTCGTCGGTCATGGCTTGGTTTTACATCGAACGAGGGCGTACGCATAATGCGCGCCGGTGAAGCGACTGCAACTCCATCATTGGATCCTGATTGCGATGGGTCTAGGCGCCGCCCTAGGGCTCGGCCTGAACTGGGCCGGCGCCCAGGGAGTGGTCGATGCGAGCATCGTCGGCAACGTCGCTACCGTCGGCAAAGAGATCGGAGACCTCTTCCTCCGGCTCCTACAAATGCTGGTCGTGCCCTTGATCGTCTCGTCGCTGATCACGGGTGTGACCGGCATGGGTGACCTACGCACGCTGGGCTCGATTGGGGGACGGGCCATCGGTTTCTATCTGACGACGAGCTTCCTCGCGATCATCACCGGCATCGGGGTCGTGAACATCATCCGTCCTGGTGAAGGCGCCGAGCTCGCCCTGCTCGAAGAGGGTGCAGCTGCCAAGCCCCTGTTGGCCGAGACGCCGAGCAGCATCGGTGTCGTCCTTTGGGAGCAGCTCGAGAGCTTGATTCCGAAGAACCCACTCGCCGCGGCCACCGAGGGCGACATGCTGCCGGTGATCTTCTTCTCGCTCCTGATCGGCGTTTTCATCGGGATTGCGGAACATCGGGAAGACTCGAAGGACGCGAGCGTCGTTCGACGTTTCTTCTCCGGCCTCTTCGACGTGATGATGCAAATGACGCTCTTCGTCGTGAGGTTCGCTCCCGTCGGTGTCTTTGGTTTCACCCTGTACGCGGCCGCCGGCAAAGGCCCAGCCGCGTTTCAGGTCCTCGGCTGGTATGTCCTCACCGTCTTCATCGCCCTCTTGATTCACGCAACGATCACCCTGCCGCTCATCTTGAAGCTCCGAACCGGCCGGTCGCCCATCGAGTACGCCCGCCAGCTCATGACGGCGCTGGTCACCGCCTTCAGCACGGCCTCGAGCAACGGCACCCTCCCTCTCACGATGGAGAACGTCGAAAAGGCAGGGGTGAGACCGCAGGTAACCTCCTTCGTTCTGCCGCTCGGAGCCACGATCAACATGGACGGCACGGCACTTTACGAAGCCGTGGCGGTCTTGTTCATTGCCCAGGTGTACGGGATCGACCTGACGATGACGCAGCAAGGCCTCGTCGCCTTGACGGCCTTGCTCGCCAGTATCGGCGCCGCGGGGATTCCGCATGCCGGGATGGTCATGATGGTCGTCGTCCTAAACGCGGTAGGACTGCCCACCAGCGCGGTCGCGCTAATCCTCGCGGTGGACCGCATCCTCGACATGCTCCGAACGACGGTGAACGTCTGGTCGGACTCGATTGCAGCCGCGGTCGTCGACGCAGGCGAGTAGCGCTGACACTGTCCCTGTCCCTGCCGCTACCCCACGATCCCCTTCGCCAGCCGACGCGGCAGCAACGGGCCCTCGTAAACGAAGGCCGTGTAGATCTGTACCAGGGTGGCTCCGGCATCGAGCGCTTCCCTCGCCTGTTCCGGGGTTTCAATTCCACCGACCGAGATCAACACCATTTCGCGGCCCACTCTGGCGCGCAGTCGCTGGAGCACTTCCATCGAGCGCTCCCGCAGCGGCGGGCCGCTCAGTCCTCCGGCGCCGCAGCGTTCGACGTCGTCGGCAGAGCTTGCGAGCCCGTCTCTCGAAACAGTCGTGTTGGTGGCGATGATCCCGTCGAGACCCAGATCGACGGCGAGGTCGGCAACGCGGTCGACGTCCTCGTCGGCCAAGTCCGGTGCGATTTTGACGAGCAAGGGGACGCGCCGCCCCGGAGACACTTCATTAAGTGCTTCCTGAACTGCGCCGAGCAGCGGGCGCAGCTTTTCGGTGGCCTGGAGGTTCCGAAGGCCCGGGGTGTTGGGGGAGCTCACGTTCACCGCGACGTAGTCAGCATGCGGCCCCACCCGCTTGGCGCTTGCGACATAGTCGCCGATCGCTTGCTCCTCGGGGACGGCCTTCGTCTTGCCGATGTTGACCCCGACAATCGTTTGGTGCGGTCGCTGCAAACGCGGCACCGCATCTGCCGAACCGCGGTTGTTGAAGCCCATACGGTTGACCAGCGCGCGGTCTTTCGTAAGCCGGGACAAGCGTGGCTTCGGGTTTCCCGGCTGGGCCCGCCCCGTGAGCGTTCCGACCTCGACGAAGCCGAAGCCCATCGCACCGAGCGCCTCGTAGCCCCTCGCATCCTTGTCGAAGCCTGCGGCCAAGCCGATTGGATTTGGGAAGTCGAGCCCGAGCGCTCGAACGCGCGCCGAATCGCCGCCCTGGTGAAACAGGCGCCGCGTCAAGGCGAGCATGCCAGGAATCGCAGCGAGCAACCGTAGACAGCCAAACGCCAGATGATGAGCGGCCTCTGCGGGCAAGAGATACAGCAGCGGGCGAATCAGCGCTTTGTACACAATCCCCTCAACGGGCGAGCGCCGACCATTTCGCGTCGTCCCCGAGTCGCTGATCGATGCGCACGTCGAACGCCTCTTCGATCGGACCGAGAATCCCTGGATCAGCGGCGTGAACCTGGCGCAGCGCGTCCCTGCAATGCGCGACCGCCGTCGCGCTCATGCGCCCAAGCGGTGGGCGCTTGATAGGGGAGATCATGCCGAGCCCCGCCATCATCGTCTTGAGCGGCACCGGGTTTCGGAACTTGTCGGTGACCTCGACGCTTTGCCCGTTCGGAAGGGTCCGCACTGCGGACACCGAGCAGGTCACCAAGCGGAGCACGGGCGCAAGCGCCGCCGCGAGCCGATCCGTCTCCTCGCTGTCCGCGGCCACCTGGGAGCGCACCATCGAACCGATGGCGCCCGGCACGATGTTCGAAAGTACGCTGATCACGCCGGAGCCGCGGATCTCGTCGTCACGCATCATCGTGAGCGTGAGATCGTCGTCACCCGAGAGAATGCTCAAAGCAGGCCCTGCGAGCTGACGGTCCAAGCGCATACGATCGACGTCGCCGGTCGCCTGCTTGACCGCGGGCACCCGCTGCGGGTCGTTGAGGTGCAGGATCGCGAGGTCGGCGGCGGAAAGCGCACAGCCGCTGCGCCCTGGAATGATGTAAGGGA
>CAMYMX010000365.1 GCA_947259605.1 uncultured Polyangiaceae bacterium
TTGCTTGTTGTAGAACGCCTGCGCGACCGCGGTGTTCGGCTTGTGGGACCCCGCCGGGCTGACGCCCTCGTACTTGTAGTAAATGTGTGCGGGTGTATCGAGCGCCTTTTCGAGCCCATACGCACGGTACAACGGAGATGGACGCCAGCTCGTGTAGATCTGTCTCACCTCTTCGGGAATCGGAATCCAGCGGTCTTGGCTGACCTCCTGCTCGATCAAGGCCATCGGGAAAATGGGGGCGAGCGCCTCGGGGCCGATGGGCTCCTGGGTTGCCGGATTGAGGGGCGGCAACGGCTTGTTCGGCATGTCCGCAACGATGTTGTACCAACGCTCTGGGATTTCGTTTTCTTCTAGAGTGATCTTGGTTTGCTTCATGGCGTCGGGGAGCCTACCAGCGCTTTGCGTCGTAGACGACCCCTACTTCGACGAGAAATGAAGTCCGGCCCGATGACAGACTCCCAACCCGCCCAGCTGCGCAGATCCCTCGGTTTTTGGGCGCTCGTCTTCTACGGTGTCGGGGATATCCTGGGCGCCGGAATCTACGCGCTCGTCGGGAAGGTGGCGGGCGTGGCGGGGAGCGCGAGCTGGGCTGCCTTTGGCGTCGCACTCGTCGTGGCCGGCCTGACCGCCCTCACGTACGCCGAGCTCGGCGGCCGCTTCCCCCGAAGCGCAGGCGAGTCGTTCTTCACCGAGCAGGCATTTGGACGCCCGGCCCTATCGCTGCTGGTCGGATGGATCGTCCTCTCATCGGGCGTTCTTTCCTTGGCAACGGTGTCGGTCGCATTTGGCGGCTACATGGCCGGGCTCGTCCCAGGGCTTCCGCCATCGGCAACCGTCGTTGGCATCCTACTCTTGCTCGCGGCGATCAACTTCCGCGGGATGCGGGAGTCTTCGACGACCAACATCATCGCAACGATGGTCGAGCTCACAGGTCTCTTAATCGTGATCGTCGCTGGTGCGCTCTTCCTTGGACGCAGTCCAGACGCCGGTATCCTGCAGACCATCGAAGTCAGCCGTGCCGTCGGCTGGACGGAGATCGCGAGCGGTGCGGCGCTGGGCTTTTTTGCCTTCATCGGCTTCGAGGACATGGTGAACGTCGCCGAAGAGGTGAAGGACCCGGAGCGCAACATGCCCCGCGCCATCCTGATCGCCCTTTGCGTCACCGGCATCATCTATTTGCTGGTCGTCTTGGTCGCAACAAGCGTTGTCGCGCCAGACGAGCTCGCGGCCTCCGAAGCCCCTCTCCTGTCCGTCGTGCAACGCGCCACCGAAGTCGTTCCCGACCGCCTCTTCACGCTGATCGCGCTCTTCGCGGTGGCCAACACCGGCTTGCTGAACTTCATCATGGCCTCGCGCCTGATCTACGGCATGTCACGGCAGGGGCTTTTGCCCACGGCACTCGGCGCGGTGCATCCGAAGCGCCGCACACCGCACCTCGCGGTGCTCACGGTGCTGGCGGTCGCGCTCGCCTTGGCGCTCTCGGGCACGCTCACGTATCTCGCCGGCACCACGAGCCTGCTTCTGCTTCTCGTCTTCTTCACGGTCAACGTCTCGCTCATCGTGATCAAGCGACGCACGGGCCGCACCTCGCGCACATTTTGCGCGCCGCGATGGGCTCCTCTCATCGGCGCGCTCAGCTGCCTCGGTTTGATGCCGTTCGTGCCTCGAAGCTCGCTTATCACGGCCGGGATCATCGTCGCCTTAGGCGGAGGCCTCGTGATGCTGCGAGGCCAGCGTTCGGCCGCCTAGTCGTGCTCGGGCTTGGGCGGCTGGGGCGGAAGCGAAGGCCGGAATTCGGCTTGGCGCAGGTCGATAATCACGATGACCAAGAACAGCGCGAATGATAGCGTGCCAATACCTTGGCCGACCGACATTGCCATCATGATGGGAATCCAACCCTGGTCGAAAAGCGACCAGCACATGAGCGCCAGGCCGATGAGCCCGAGCACGGACGCGTAAACCATCAATCGCGACCGGGAAGCGGTATCGAGAAACTTTTCAACCTTGGCTCGAGGGCTCATGTGCCATCCGATGCTGGAGCTTGGAGCGCCGTATGAACTTCGGCGTCCGATGGAGTTTCCTCATCAGGTTTGCTAAAAGGATGCGCGTAACCGTGACAGCCGGCGCTGGCACAGCTCGTCTGCCCGGTGCGCAGGTCTTCTGTGAGTCCGTTATGGTCCGCCACCTCGTTCCAGATTCGCCCGGTCGTGCTGTGGCATTGCATGCAGTTCTCGTTCTTGAAGGGCCTCGAGATGTGAATCTTCTCGATGACCTCGTCGCGGTCGTACCACATCCATTCGCTCAGAAACTCGTAGACGTGGTTCATTCCACCGATCTTCGTCATCGCGTAGCCGAACATTCCGTAGTCTTTGTGGCAGACGTAGCAACTCTTGTCCCCGAACTTCTGGGTGCGAGAGTGGATGGCCGCCAGGGTCTCGCTCTCGGGGTCGTTCGCGTCCTCGATCCACATGTCCATGGTGTGGCAGCTTCCACAAAACGACTGGTGCTCGGTCGCCGCGAGGCCCTGAATGTTGCCGATCATCGCAACCATGATCGGCAGCACGCCCACGCCCAGCATCATCACCGACTTGCCTGCGGCATCGAGCCGCGGCCTGCGGACCAAGTAGTAGAGCATGATGCCCGCGGCGACGAGGGCACAAGCCAGAGCGATCCAAGACAGCGGCGATACGTGCATGATTCAACGGGCTCGTCGCGTCCATCGCGTTCCGAGCCACCTCAACATGATCCACAATCGGGTCGCTGTGCAAGTGGGCAAATCCGCCGCCCAAGGCCTTGGGCTTCCGGTCTTGCCGCAGCCCTTGCCATGATGGTCCTGGCGCCCTTTTCTCAGGCAGTCGCCCAACCCCACAGCGTGGGCGTCGAGGCCTGGGGCCAGCTCGACCCCAACGTTGGGCTCATCGTCGTGGAGGCCTCGACTCGCAAGTATCCGTACGTGGACGCGGAAGCCCTCGTTTGGGCCGGAGCGGGCTCGCCTCAGTACGGCCTGCGTGACAATGAATTCACCTTCGAAGCGCTCGTGGCGACAGTCAAAGTGAGGGATCCAAGGGGCATCAGCGACGCCAGGTTGGGCCGGTTCATTCTCGCAACCGGCGCGGTGCGCGCCCAGCACGTCGATGGCGGGCATCTGATTTTGCGCGCGCCCTCCAAGACCCACTTCGAATTCTTCGGCGGGGTGCCGGTCGACGGCAACATCGACGGACGCAGGTACGATTGGATCGCGGGAGGCCGGGTGTCCCAGGGCCTCGGCAAAATCGGGGTGCTCGGCGGCTCGTATTACAACCGGTACAACGCCGGTCAGCGATCTGACGAAGAGGTGGGCGTGGATTTCTCTCTTCGACCCGCGAGCTGGCTCGACATGGCGGCCAAGTTCTCGTGGGAAATCGTCAACCCGGGCCTTGCCGAAGTGCTTGCGACCGTTTCCTCGCAAACCAACGACCGAAAATTTCGCGCCGAGGTTTTCGCGAGCAAGCGCAACGTCACTCGCTTCCTCCAGCAGACCTCGCTGTTCACCGTTCTGGGCGACCCGGGCATCTTCGCGACCGGCGCGAATCTCTTCTGGCGTGCCGCGCCGCGGCTCGACTTGACGGTCGAAGGGGCCGGGCGGCAGGCCGAAGATCAGTGGGGTTGGAGCGGGTACCTGCGCGGGCTCTTGCGCACGGATGACGAAGGCAAGGGCAGCGTTCTCGGCGAGCTGCGCCGCATGCAGGTCGCGACGGCTCGTTGGACGGGAATCCGTCTCGCCTCGGTCATCCAGCTCTTCGAGGACGTTCACCAGACCGTGGGCCTGATGCCTGAATTCGAGGTCATCATTCCCGATGACCGCAACTCGATCACCGGCAGGGCCTGGCCCTGGGGCCGGCTCGCGCTGCGCTACCGGCACCAAAGCGGTTGGTCCTTCTCTGCGGCAGCCGAAGCGAGCGCCAATCAGGTCCAACGGCTCGACGTACGAGGGCTGGCGCGCGTCTCTTTTCAGCGTACGTGGCACGGGCAACAATGAGGAACGTCGTAGCCATCGCTGCTCTGATTCTGCTTGCCGCGTCGGCTGGAGCCTGCGCCAAGATGCTCGGTCTCGAGCAAGAGCGGGAATCGAATGCCTTCGAGCACCGCGTGCACGTGGTCGAAGGGATCAACTGCCTGGAGTGCCATGGCGGCATTCAAGAGGCGGGGGACACGGGGCCGTTGCACCTTCCGACCACGGCGGACTGCGTGGAATGCCACGAGGAACCGCACAATCCCGACACCTGTTCGAACTGCCACGGGCGCGCGAGAAATCGCCACGCGGCGGAGATGGCTCGCAAGCATCTGCGCTTCTCGCATCTGACGCACAGCGAAGAAGGTGCCGGCGACTGCGTGCGATGTCA
>CAMYMX010000366.1 GCA_947259605.1 uncultured Polyangiaceae bacterium
GTGCGAGCCGTTTCTCACCACGGATCACCGGGTGATGCTGGAGGAGAGCCGCGACATCTTCACGGGGATTCGCTACCTGCTCAAAGTCACCGGGGCGGAGAAGGTCATCATCGCCGTCGAGGCCAACAAACCGGACGCGGCGGAGCAGCTGCGCGAGACGTTCCCGAGCGATGTGGACGGGTCGGTGGAGGTGCTTCAGGTGAAGTACCCTCAGGGGGCGGAGAAGATGTTGTTCTCTGCGCTGCTTGGCCGGGAGGTGCCCTCACGGGGGCTGCCCTTGGATATCCATGCGCTGTGCTGCAACGTCGCCACCACCGCACAGATCGGCCAGCTCTTGCCTCGAGGCCGCGGCATTCAGGAACGGGTCATCACGGTGACTGGGCCCGCTGTGAAGCGAAAGGGGAACTACCGCATCCCGATCGGCACACCGCTGCGCTTCCTGCTCCAGCACGTCGGGGTCGCGGACGACGTGAACCGCGTCTTTCTGGGTGGTCCGATGATGGGCGCGGCAGCGCCAAGTCTGGAAATCTCGATCACAAAAGGCACGTCGGGCGTCACGGCCTTCACCGATACGGCGGCTGAGCGGACGCACAGCCCGGTCTACCCCTGCATTCGATGCGGCTACTGCGTCGATGCCTGCCCGATCTTTCTCGATCCCTCTTTGCTCGGTAGGTTGGCGGCAACCGAGCAGTTCTCGGCCATGGCGGACGAACACAATCTCATGGATTGCTTCGAGTGCGGCTCCTGCTCCTTCGTCTGCCCTTCGCACATCCCGCTGGTGCAACGGTTCCGAGCTTCCAAGGCTGCGGTGCGCAAATCCAAAGCGGGGGCGGCATGATGGCGAACGGCGGCAAGACGCTCGAGATTCGCACCTCGCCGCACATCCTCAGCGGCTACAGCGTCGACACCATCATGTTCAACGTCGTGCTGGCATTGCTACCGGTCGCGGGGTTTGCCGTGTTCGCGTTTGGGCTCGCGGGCCTGCTCACCCTCTCGGTGGCTCTCGCCTCTTGCGTCCTCACCGAGCACCTGATCTGCCGCGCGGCAGGCAAGTCCTCCACGATTGGAGATTGGTCGGTGACGATCACCGGCCTTCTTTACGGCCTCACGCTTCCCCCGAGCCTGCCGCTCTGGATGGTGGCGGCGGGCGGCGTGATCTGCGTCGGCTTGGGCAAAGCGCTGTTCGGCGGCCTCGGGTACAACACGTTCAACCCCGCTCTGGTGGGCAGGGCCGTGCTTCAGGCCGCCTTTCCGGTCGCAATGACCAGCTGGATCCCCGGTTTCGGCGCGGGGCGTTTCTCGTCCTTGCCCTTGTCCACGCTGACCCTGCCTTTCACCGCACCGGAGTACGATGCGATCACGAGCGCCACTCCGCTCGCGCTCTGGAAGTTCAGCCGCGAGGCGACCGCGACCAGCGACCTGGCCATGGGCTTCATCAGCGGCTCGGCAGGCGAAACCTCGAGTGTGCTCATCCTCCTCGGCGGCCTCTACCTCATCGCCCGCAACATGATGAACTGGCGCATCCCAGCCTCGATCTTCTTGACCGTGTTCGTGTTTAGTGGCGCGCTCTATCTCGTGGACCCGACGCGCTACGCCTCCCCGGTCTTCATGCTCTTCTCCGGTGGTTTGATGCTCGGTGCGATGTTCATGGCCACCGACATGGTCGGCTCGCCGATGACTTCGCGGGGCTGCTACCTCTACGGCGCACTCATCGCTGTGGTCACGATCGTGATTCGCACCTGGGGCGGCCTGCCCGAAGGCGTCATGTACGCCATCCTCCTCGGAAACGCGGTCACCCCACATCTTGATCGTTGGACTCGGCCGACGGTCTATGGCGCCAAGGGCAAGGAGGCAGCGACGTGAGTCACAGTGAGCTCGCCAGCCCCCCTGCCCCACCGAGCATCTGGCACATGTACCGCGCCATGGTCGGCGTCGGTGTGTTCTGCGGTCTGCTCATCGTCAGCGTGTTCCAAGTGACGCTTCCTCGCATCGAGCGCAACAAGGCCGAGGCCCTGCAAGAGGCCATCTTTCACGTTCTCCCCAACGCGAGCACCAGCACCACCTATTACTTGGACGAATCCGACGGCTTCAAGCTCCTCGAAGGCGACGATGTCGCCGAGCAGCTCGTCTATGCAGGTTACGACGACGCAGAGCAGCTAGTCGGCCTCGCGGTGGAAGCCCAGGGCATGGGCTACCAAGACGTCATCGCACTCATCTACGGCTACTCGTTCACGGAGCAGGCGATCATCGGGATTCAGGTCCTCGAAAGCAAGGAGACGCCGGGGCTCGGAGACAAGATCGAAACCGACGCGGCCTTTCTCGAGAACTTCAAGAGCCTGGACGTCTCTGTTCGAGGGGACGGTTCGGCCTTGGCGAACGCGATCGTGCCGGTCAAGCACGGGGAGAAGACCAAGCCCTGGGAAGTCGACAGTATTACTGGAGCTACGATCTCGTCGGTGGCCATCGCCAACCTGCTGGACCGGAGCGCGCAGTACTGGGTCCCTCGGATCCGGCGCAACTTGAGCGACTTCCAAGGAGAGGAGTGAGAGATGGCTCCTTCCAAAAGCAGCACCGACGAGTTCATCAAGGGCCTTTGGAACGAAAACCCCGTCTTCGTCCAGGTGCTGGGCATGTGCCCGGTGCTCGCGGTTTCGAACACGGCAATGAACGCGCTCGCCATGGGCTTGGCGACGGCGTTCGTGCTGATCATGTCCAACATCGTGGTTTCGTCGCTGCGAAGCTTCATCCCCAAGCAGGTTCGCATCGCCACGTACATCTTGATCATCGCTACGTTCGTGACGGTCGTCGACTACGTCATCCAGGCCGTCAGCCTCGACCTCTACAAGGCGCTGGGCGCGTTCATCTCCCTCATCGTGGTCAACTGCCTGATCCTGGGGCGAGCCGAAGCGTTTGCCTCCAAGAACACAGTCGCCCGGTCGACCTTGGATGGGCTCGGCATGGGGATCGGATTCGCGTTCGCGCTTTTCTGTCTCGGTGCGGTTCGAGAGATTCTGGGCAACGGCTCGCTGTTCGGAGCTCCGTTGTTCCATGATTCTTTTCAGAACTGGGTCGTCATGATCCTGCCGAGCGGCGGCTTTTTCACCTTGGCCGGCTGGTTGCTGCTCTTCAACTGGCTCGAGCAGCGCAAGGCCAAAAGAGAAGCGACGGCCACGCTTGGTCTCCGGAAGGAGGTCGCGTGATGGTCGACGACTCTCTTTGGACGATCTTCATCAACGCCAGCCTGGTCAACAACTTCGTCTTGGCGTACTTCCTCGGGATCTGTCCGTTCCTCGGTGTGTCGTCGAAGCTCGAAACCGCCTCCCGCATGGGCGGAGCGGTGACCTTCGTCATGCTCGTCAGCTCGATCTGCGCCTTCGGAATCCAGGCACTGCTGGTGGCCATCGACGCGCCCTACCTCAAGCTCATTGCGTTCATCGCGGTCATTGCCTCGACCGTGCAATTGGTCGAGATGTTCATCAAGAAAGTCAGCCCGGCGCTCTTCCGGTCGCTGGGTATCTTCCTGCCGCTGATCACCACCAACTGCGCTATCCTGGGCTTGGCGCTCTTTCAAACCAACAAAGGTTACAACTTTGTCCAGTGCATCGTCTACGCCCTCGGCGCCGGGGCGGGGTTCACGCTGGCCCTCGTGCTCATGGCCGGTCTGCGGGAGAAGCTCGAGCTGGCCGAGGTGCCGGACGTGACCAAGGGGACCGCCATGGCGCTGATGATAGCTGGGCTCCTTTCGGTGACTTTCATGGGTTTTGGCGGGCTGGGAGGCTAGGTCTCGTGATGTACCACTACCTGATCGGCATCGGAGCCATCCTGCTTTTGTCCACCGCCTGGGTGGGCGTGCAGCGAGCCTGGCGGAGGTCGTTTTTCGATTTCGGAACGGACCCCGATGCGCTGGCCGGCCGCACGGGATGCCACGGCTGTAGTGATCTAGAAGCTTGCCACCAAAGGCCCGAAAGCGGAGCCTGCAAGGCCCAGGAGGAGATGCCATGAACAGTGCGGTTACCCATCTTGACGACTACGACACCGAGCATCGGTTCGAGGCTACGGTGGTCCAGAGCGAGAGGATCACGCCGGAGGCATCCGACGTCGAGGTTCGCGAGCTCACCTTGGATCTTCAGCGGCCCGACTTCGAGCTCCAGCTCGGACAAAGCGTGGGGGTGATCTCGCCTGGCTCCAAGGAGTTTGGTCAAGAGCACCACTTCCGTCTCTATAGCGTGGCCGACCTGCCCGAGCGCGGAGGCAGCGGGCTTCCCCGCATCAAGATCGCCGTCCGACGTGTGAGCTACGTCGACCCCTACAGCGGTGAGCAGTACCCGGGCGTCTCCTCGAATTATCTGTGCGACTTGGTC
>CAMYMX010000367.1 GCA_947259605.1 uncultured Polyangiaceae bacterium
GCCGACGTCGAAGAAATCCGGTGACTTCAGGTGCTTGGTGAGCTTTTCCTTGTCGGCGAAGAGCGAGGCCGTTTGGATGGTCAACTCGATGCTGCTCTGTTCGATGGGGTCAGCTAGGTCGACCGTACCGGCGAAATCGCTGAACCCTCCTTCGTGGCTTGCCGTGACCTTCGCGCCAACGAACTCGACCTTGCTGTTCGACGGGTTGATGGACAGGGAGCTTCCGACCTCCTCGTCGGGCTCGCCGCCGGGGACGGCCTCTGCCTTGCTGGCAGGGGCAGGCTCGACTTTCGCAGGGGCCACGTCGGCGCCGGGGTTCTTGCAGCCCACGACCAAGAGACCAGTCACAAATAGAAGCGCAGTTGTTCGCATGGATCCTCCGTAAACCGCTTATGGTGATCGCGCGGTCATGGTCAAGATCGGCGATCGCTTCGATTACATGGACGGACAATCCCCGAAAATCCCTGAAATCCCTATCGAAAACGGGAATCCGAGTCCCGTCGATTCGCAGCGTATAATCGCTGGCTATGTGGGCACTTGTCATCTAGGCTTCGGCCAGTTTCACGGGGAAGGAGCAGCTGGAAATGACGGCAAGAGCAATTGGTGTATTCGCTTTGGTGCTCGCGATAGCGAGCCCGGCATTCGCAGGCCCGAAGAATTCGACCATTGGCGCGAAGAAGCTCGAGGACGACATGGTCCACAGCGGTGGCGTGGGTTATCCGAACATGACGTACGAATGGTGGAACAGGGGCAAAAAGAAGCTCGACTGGGGATTGAGCGGTGACCTGGTGTACGGAGGAAGCTGGGGAGTAGCGGCCAGCCAATCGGTCCGAGCATTCGGCGTGAGGGTTCGGACGGGAAGCCGATACATCAAGATCGGCCTTGGCATCAACGGCCTGCTTCGGTGGCATCTTTCTGAAAAAGAGCGTCCCAAAGTCACCAACGACGTGGGGATTCTCTTCAAGCCGGGCATCCTCATTTCCTCCAACACGAGTAGCGACTTTACTTTCGGGATCAAAACCGAAGTGGGCGCGCCCGTCTCGATCGACGTGCACGAGCGAGTCAGCGTGGTCACGGGCGGCTACATCCCGTTCACCTACTTCTTCAACAAGGGCGACAACTTCGGCATTATTCCCTTGCTCGTCCGCATGGGTGTGGAGATCAAGGCCAACGAGAACGTAGCCCCTTGGTTCTTCTTCGACCTCGGCCCCGGGATCAGTGTGGGCAGTGGGGTGTCAGGCGCCTCCTTCGCTTGGCGTATCGGCGCAGGCACCGCGTTCTGGGGCGTCCTAAGCAGGAACAAGAACAAGTCGGATGTGGCGAAAACCGAAGTCATCGAAGTCGAGGTTGACGAATACAACTGAGCGCGAATTCTCGCTCGACCCAAGGGGCCGTTCCGCAATTGCGGGCGGCCCCTTTCTCATTGAGCGCTCGATCCGGCCAAGCCATTACGCCCCGAACCGCGCTGGCACGCGCCTTCGTCTGACCCTATGAACCGCCTTGGAGTCCATGGACGCGCGGCCCGGAGCCGTGCATGATGGGCGACCTCGAAAAAGGAGTGACCAGTGGCCGATAAAGACACCACGAGCTTCATGCGATCCCTGTGCATGGGCCGCATCGAACAGGACGTCATCTTTCCGTTCCCAACGCTCTCCGACGCAGAAAAAGAAACCCTCGGTGATGTTTCCGGCGCGCTCGAAGGCTTGCTCGGTACCCGCGCTGAGGACCTTCGGGCATGGGACGTCGCTGGCGAGCTCCCTCAGGAGTTCATCGACGAGCTGAAAGAGTTCGGGATGTTTGGCTTGGTCATCCCCGAAGAACACGGCGGCATGGGGCTCGGCAACAAGGCCTACTCGCGCACCCTGCAAGAGGTCGCGAAGTACGATGCTTCCATTGCCGTGACGATTGGTGCACACAGCTCGATCGGCATGCGCGGCCTGCTGTTGTTTGGAACGGAAGACCAAAACAACCGTTACATGGAAAAGCTCGCTTCGGGTGAAATGATCGCGGCCTATTGCCTAACGGAACCCGGCGCCGGCTCGGATGCCGCTGCGCTGAAGACGACTGCCGTCAAGGAAGGTGACCACTGGGTGATCAATGGCAACAAGCTTTGGATCACCAACGGCGGCATCGCCGACTTCTTCACGGTTTTCGCAAAGACGCCCGAGGAAGGCGGCCGCGGCAAGATGACCGGCTTCATCGTCACGACCGACATGGAAGGCGTGAGCATCGGCCCACACGAAGACAAGATGGGGCTCCGCTCCAGCTCGACGACGACGGTCCACTTGGACAACGTCAAAGTGCCCAACAACAACGTCCTTGGCGAGGTTGGCCAAGGGTTCAAGGTCGCGATGGCGATCCTGAACAGCGGACGCACGGGGCTTGGTGGCGGCTCGGTCGGCGCGATGAAGAACCTGATCAAGATGGCGACCCTCCAAGCAAACGAGCGAAAAACGTTCGGACAGCCCATCTCGAGCTACGGCCTCATCAAAAAGAAGGTCGCTCGGATGGTCATCGACTGTTACACCGCCGAAGCCGCAGTCACCATGGTCGGCGGGCTCATCGATGAAGGCTACGAGGAGTACCAAGTCGAGGCCGCCATCTCCAAAGTGTACGCCACCGAATGCCTATGGCGTACCGCTGATGAAGCCTTGCAGATCGCAGGCGGCAACGGCTACATGCGCGAGTATCCGTACGAACGGATCGTCCGCGATTGCCGAATCAATCGGATCTTCGAAGGCACCAATGAGATCTTGCGTTTGCTGATCGCTTTGACCGCGATGAACGATGTCGCGAGCCAGCTCAAGGAGCTGGCGTCGACCATGAAGGGCATCTTCAACGAACCGATCAAGGGATTTGGGGTGCTTTCCGACTATGCGCGCAAGCATGCCGTGCTCCGGACTGGTATCGGAGCAAACGCTAAATTCTCCGGAATCGATGCCGCCATTCAAGATCAGGCGCAGATCTTCGAAGAAGAAACGAGGTACCTGGCACAGGCGGCCGACCAGATTCTGCGCAAGCACGGCAAAGGCATCATCGGCCAGCAGTTCGACAGCCACCGACTCGCCGAAATCATGATCGACCTCTTCGTCATGGCGGCGACCATCAGCCGAGTCCAGGCCTCGATCGAAGCCAAGGGCGTCGAGGCTGCGGCGCTCGAAATCGACATTCTCAGGACGTTCACTCGCGCGGCCAAGGTCCGCATCAAGCACAACTTCCGGCGGATCGCTACGAACGACGACGAGATGTTGAAGACCATCGCCGACGACGCGTTTGCGACCGAAGGGTTCCGCTGGGACACGCTCTAGCCGTGAAGCAGTATTCGCGAGACGAGGTCGAAGAGATTTTGCGGCGTGCGCTAGAAACGCAACCGCTCGAGACGCTCTCTCATCGAGATCTCGTCGACTCGGCGGTCGAAGCCGGAATCGATGCGGCCTACGTCGAAGCTGCAGCAACGCAAATCGAAGAGGAACGCGAGATCCTCGTCGAAGAAGAGCAAATCGTCAGCGCTCGAAAGAAGCGCTTCCTTCAGAGCATCTACACATACGTGGTGGTCAATGCCGGCTTGTTCGTGATCGACATCATGTCGGGGCCGGGCTGGTGGGTGCAGTGGGTGCTCGCCGGCTGGGGCATCGCCCTGGCTTTGGGCGCGCGTCGGGCCTTGATGCCTGATCGCGAGCGGCTTCGCGCCCGCGCTCGCCGCCGCATTGCGAGGCGGAGTCGAGGAAAATGGGAGAAGCAGGTTCGCAAAGAGGTCGACCGCGCCATTCAAGTCGGCGTCGACGCCCTCGTGGACGCCGCATCTCGGAAGCTCTCCGCTCGCGCGCAGGGGCCGTCACAGCCAACCAGGCGAATGCGGGTCGAACAGGCCGACGCGGAGGTCGCGGAGGTCGAGGTCGTCGAACGACCCGAGCGAAAGCAGCGGCGCTAAAACGCAGCCTGAGCCCGATCGCTAGTCGAATTCGAATGCGGCCTGGGCGAGTGGCTGGATGCAGCCGGCGTCGTCGTTTTCGATTCGGTTGATTCGCGCCGAGACCGCCGTTCTGGTCAGACGCGGGGCCTCCGATAGCTCACCCTCGGTCAACCATTGCCGCGCTCCTTCGCCGTTCAAGATCACTGGCATTCGATCGTGGATGTCCTCCACCTCTCCGGCCGAATCTTGGGTGAGGACGACGTAGCGGCCCTCTTTCCAAAGGCCGGCCATCGAGAACAACGAACCGTCGTCGGTCCGGAAGAGGTACGGCTGATTGACTCGCCCTTCCCTTCGCCATTCGAGGAATCCATCCGCCGGAACGAGGCATCGCCCGCTGCGAAAGGCGTCGCGAAACATGGCCGTTCGCTCCGCGGTCTCCGACCG
>CAMYMX010000368.1 GCA_947259605.1 uncultured Polyangiaceae bacterium
CGGATTGTTGAGTGGCTGGTCCGCACACCCCGCATGACTGACCTAGGTTCGTCTCCATTCTCTCCCGACGAGCCTGACGCCGAGCGGTCCTGAGGCGATCGTCGACACGATCGGCTTGATCAAAGTACACCTCGTCAGGCGTTTGCCCGCCAAATGCGTGGTGGGGCATTTGGGTGTTGTGCTCGCGGACGTAAAACTCGATGAGCTGCTCGAGCTGCGTGAAGCTTTCGAGCGAATGCAGGTACAACCACTGATGACGTAGAGAACGCCAGAAGGCCTCGATCATGGAGTTGCTGAAACTGACCTCCACCTGGGCAAGCACACGGCGGATGACGCCGTCGTCGATGAGTTGGTCGACCCTAACGTTGACGTTTTCGACACCGGAGTCGGCGACGACGGTCGGCGTCAGGCCCAGATTCTTTCCGGCCTCCTTCACGATGTCACACGTCGTGATGGGATCGAGCCGTCGTGCGAGGCGCCACGACAAGATCCGGCGCGAGAAGTTGTCGATGACAGCGTGGAGGTACGCCTTCGTGTCATCGACAAGTCGGATCACGGTCACGTCGATATGCCAGTACTCGTTGGGGTGCGTTGCCCGAATGCCCGTCTTGGGCTTTGCGGGATACACACGGCGACGCGGTCGCCGCCAATCACGCTGCCGGACGAGCTTGGCCCAGGTCGTCGCCGACGCAAAGACCTGGCCGGCTTTCTGCGCATAGAGGGACAGAGTGCGAAGAGGCATGTGGCGGTACTCCGTAGCGTTCACCATCTGTTTGATGGTGCTCACCTCGGTGGGGGTGAGCTGCGTTGGATGA
Organism: uncultured Polyangiaceae bacterium; assembly: GCA_947259605.1. Classification (GTDB taxonomy): domain Bacteria; phylum Myxococcota_A; class Polyangia; order Polyangiales; family Houyiibacteriaceae; genus SG8-38. The sequence goes on from CAMYMX010000368.1 coordinate 816, forward strand.
GAGCGTGGGCAGCTCGACCGGTCATCGAGCTCGCACCGCTTCTCGGCTCGCTTCCAAGCGTGATACCGGGCCGGGGACAGGCGGACCAGGCGTAGGGCGGACTTGAGGGAGAGAGCGTCTTTGCAGCGGTCGACCGCACGCAGAACTCTGGCCTTGGCCTTCCCATCTGGGAGACGCTGCTCATCGAGGCGAAACCCCGAGAGCTTGAGGAGCACGACCAGAAGTCGAATGATGGCGGTCTGCCGCTCGGTGCGGCGCTTCAGCCTTTCGTTTTCGTCCAATACCGACGCGATGTCGTGGCTCCAATCGAGGGAGACCACGCTCGGGCGTTCGCGTGACAGCCAACTGGCGGTCGTAGAACGCGGGATGCGAAGGTGCCGAAAGATCCGAGGGTTGCCCGTTTCGCACACGATTTGTCGAATCCGATGGTCATAGCTGCGACGACTTCCGGAGAGCTGCGGCATGGCTCGGTCTCTGGCACACTCGGCTTTCCCCAGCTAGCTCGCGCCCCCAGGGCAGGGCGATTTCATCTTTGATTACCAGGGTATCGCAGTTTCGAACATGGATCATCGAAATGTCCGCGGACGCAGCAGCCGTGCCGTCGTATCCCAGCTACTCGGCGTTGATCTCTTCCCCGCGCCGCTCGGACTTCTCCCACATGCGGAGATAGCCCTCGGCAGATTTGAACAGCGGCTCCAGTTCCTCGTCGCTGACGCCGTCACGCCGAACCTCTTCGATGAGCTCTGCCACGAGCCCGAGGTGGGCCATGCCTTCCGTGTTGAAGTCGATCGTCCGATTGCCCACCACCGGCTCGGTGAAGGTGACGTCGCCCGCGTAGGAGGTGAATGGGTACGTGACGGGATCGGTCTGCGGATCAGCGCAGTTCGCGTTCTCTCCGAATCTCGGACGCGGCGCACCGGCAAACCCGTTAAAGTCGAATCCGAAGCCTTCTGCCGGAAAAGCGCCGTTGTCCCGCATCAGTTGAATTCGACTTTGGTAGCCGTCGTCCATCGTGGCGGACTCGGTTGCGGATCGGCAGCGTCCGAGGTTCGCTTTTGAGACGCCGCCGAGGGCGTACAGCAGCCCATCGTGGTTGTTCCCGTGCGTGCCGGCGGCGGGATAGTCCTTCTCGGCCATGATCTCGAACGCGCGTTGGCGCGACAGCCGCGGCATGTGGTCGACTTCGAGGACCATGCCCCGCTGCATCATCTGATCGATCATGAACTCGCCAAGGTTCGTCAACCCGGATCGCTGGCAGTAGTCACCCTCCAGGGCGGGCTCCCCGAGCAGATCGACCAAATTGGGAACGCCAGCCAGAAGGGCACTGAGCGGATTGCTCGCAAAGTCCGGAAAGCTCAGCGGTGGATCCGAATCGAATACTGCGCGGGGCATGTTGAGTCCGCCGAGGGGCACATCTCCGCCATCAAAGTTGCGAGGCACATCCGCCACCCCGAGATCATCGCACATCGCGTAGTTGCTCCAATGCCCAGTCTGGATGAAGTTGCCCAGATCGAGGATGCCGCGGTCCCCGTCGCCCGCCGAAAAGGCGTTGTCGAATTTGTGGACCGGGAACAAGACGCGGACGCCTTTGCCGTGATATTCGTCGAGTTTCGCGACGACATCGGCTTCCGTGCATTTGGCGAAGCCGTCTGGCGGCACCAAGAAGCAGTCGAAGAGCACTGAGGTTTCGATCCCGAGGACGACCGCGAGCTTTCCATCCTCGATGACTTCGCGCGCCTCTGCGGGCGTCGTGACGATTCGAAACCACCCTTCCCCAGGTCCACCGTGCAGGGCGTCGATGTACCGTTCGAGCGCCTTGGTCTCGTCGAGAATGCGATCGACCGCGACCATGTCGTTGCACGAGTATCGGGATGGTTGCGCACCGAGTCCCACCAATAGTTCGCAGAGCACGTGGTTGGTGGTCGCGTGCTGGACCATAAGGCGAAGACCACTCAGGTAAGCCCGCTCCACCCATTTGTAGTACTGGACCTGATGCGTCGCGCTCTGGAAGGCGTCCGGCCACGCGGAGAAATTGGGGTAACCGTCGGTGCTGTGGGTTGTCGGTGCGGTCACCGTCACGAACAGGCCGAGCAGATCATCGGGTGCCAACCCGTCCAGGTCGCCAAACGCGAAGTCGAGCAAGTCCTGTTGGCCATCTTCTCCATGGAAGGGTTCGCAGCTCGGCAATGCGTGCTCCACGCCGAGGCGGTGAAACGGCGCCCCGTGAAAAATGCCACCGCCTCCGAAGGCAAAGTTGGAAAACAAGTGAGCGTGTGTTTCCACGAATCCAAACACCGAGCCGTCGTCGAACTCGATGGGCGTGACCTCGCCCTCGGCATCGACGGTGAGTTCTGGAAAGGTCGCGCAGTTGGTCTGCTCGAAGAACAAGACGTCGGCAGCATCGGCGGCATCGGCTAACGAGCCCTCCGCGGTGAGGTACTTGCCGGACCGGCGATGGCGCAGTTGAAAGCGATCCGCGTCGTTGCTCGAAATCTCGAGGTCCCACTCGCCCTCGGACTGGAAGCTGTCGTCGATGGTCACCACGTCGCCGATCACGGTGGTGTCGGAGAGGAGCTCTGACCTGCGGTACAGGCTGTCGCCGTCTTCCGAGACGAGGTACTGCTCACTCTCGTCCAAGAGCAGATAGGTGCCCAAATCGGACGGTCTCATGTGGAAACGGGCAGCGCTCTCCAGCGACGACGCCGAGATCTCGAAATCGTCACCGGATTCTGAAGCGGCAAGATATTGCGAGGTGCCGACCACGCCGATCGAGAAGCATCCGGACGCCACGCTGTAGATCGTCGTAGCTGTTGCGGGCGGGAAGGTATCCGCGGTCTCGCTCGGCGCAGTGTCGCCGCAAGAGCAAAGGGAGGATGCCGCAAAAAGCAGCGCGAAGGTCAACAAGAGGTAACGCATAATCAACACCAATCCTGTGGGCAGGGACCCATTCGTATCTCAGTAGTGCGGAATCTCCCACCTGAAAAAGCGCCATAGGCGGATCCGTCACCTTGGCCCCACGAATTGAAACCGTGGCCCTGTACATCCCCCCCGCCCGGTGAGGGCATCCACGCGCCCGAACGTTTGGGGCGAAGGAGGATCCATGTCGCTAGGGAGCAGAGCATAGAAAGAACGAACGCCCTGTCTGCGCCACGAGCCACGCGACATAACATTTGGTACCGCGCAATTGCGCTCCTGAAATGGTCCCAATGGGCTAAGAGAGCCAGATCCAAATCGTCGCTGCAAAACACGCGCAACCTGCGATGACAAACGCGTGGAAGATTTCGTGGAAACCGAATGTGTCGGGCCAGGGATCGGGTTTTTTGGTTGCGTAGACGATCGCGCCTACGGAGTAGAGTACGCCGCCGCAGACCATGAGCGCGACCGGTTCTGAGCCGCTCGTTTTGTGCAGGGCTGGAATGATGAAGAGCGAGAACCAACCCATCGCGATGTAAAGGCCGAATCGAACCCAACGCGGTGACTCTCGCACGAAGACCGAGAAGACAACGCCCGTGACCGCGAGGATCCAG
>CAMYMX010000369.1 GCA_947259605.1 uncultured Polyangiaceae bacterium
CAGCGCTCGAGGCCAAGCTGTCCGGGGCTACCGGAGTCAAAGCCAAGCTGGCGACGTGGGCACGAAAGACCGAGTCGGAGGCGATTCACGAAGAGGTTCGCACGGGCCGATCCGTGAACACGTTCTCGCGCCGACTGGCCAACAAGCTGGTCATCTCGAAGGTCAAAAATGCCCTTGGGCTCGACCAGCTCAAATTCGCCGGCACTGCGGCAGCGCCCATCTCGGTAGGCACTCTGCAGTTCTTCGCCTCACTCGGCATCCTCGTGCACGAGGCGTATGGCATGAGCGAGACCTCGGGGGTCGTCACCGTCAGCCCCCTCGGGCGGCCTCGCTTCGGCACGGTGGGCACGGTGCTTCCCGGCTGCGAGGTAGAGATCGCCGCCGATGGCGAGATCATCTGTCGCGGTGCGAACATGACGGCCGGATACCTCCGCATGCCGGAGAAGACCGCCGAGCTCATCGATGACGATGGCTGGGTGCACACCGGAGACCTGGGGAGCTTCGATGAGGACGGCTTTCTGTCTATCACTGGTCGCAAGAAGGACATCCTCATCACTGCCGGCGGCAAGAACGTGGCACCGGCAGAAATGGAGGGCTACATCAACCAGATCCCGGGCGTGGGACAGGTCGTGGTCGTAGGCGACCGTCAGCCCTACCTCTGCGCGCTGGTCACGCTCGACCCCGAGAACCTGGACACGGTCGCAAGCGCCGCCGGCGTCACCGTCGACTCCCTTGAGGTTCTGGCCAAGAACCCCAAAGTCAGCGAATACCTTGAGAACCGAGTCGAAGCCGATTGTAACAGCCGGGTGGCCAAGTATCAGACCATCAAGAAGATCAAGGTGTTACCCGTGGAGTTTTCGGTCGACGGGAACGAGCTCACGCCGACGATGAAAGTCAAGCGCAACGTCGTCAACGACAAGTACGCTGACGACATCGCCGCTCTGTATGCTTGAGCTCCGAGGGTCGGAGCGTGGGTTCACTCCCGCGCTAACGCCGCTAACCTCCGAAGGCCCTCAAAGTCGTTCAGAAGTCCCCGAACGTGGTTCCAACTCGGAGTGATGGGGACGTCGGCCCCGAGACCACTACTGATCTCGGAGCCTTTCTGTATGTGGCGCGATCCAAACCCGGCTTCGGTCGGGCTCTCGTTTGTCTATCCTTCGGCGCGCAAGGCGGTGAAGGTCCAGCCGGCCCCGAGGAGATCCACGACACCAAAGAGGATCAAGACCGGCTCGGCGAGGCCAAGGAGCACGAACGCAGTGAAGAACACGATGACGAATGGCCGCCCCCACACGGTCGCCCAGAAGAAGTCCCTCGTTTCGCGCCGGGCCGCGAATACGTAGTAGAACCCGAGGATGGTGACGATTGCACCGAGAACCCGGATCCACACCTCCTGCGGTGAACCGAGACCGAAGAGCCCGGTCAAGAAGGCCGGGACGACGACCAAGGTCGGCCCGAGAACGAGAAGGTAGATCCCGAAGACGAATATGCTTACTGCGGCGCGACTCATGGCTGCGAGGATACCACGATTGCGCACAGCCAAAGGGAGGTTGCATGTTAGGCTCACTTCATGTCGGACATCGGCGGGTTGCTTCCGGAGGTCGACCCTTTCCAAGAGAAGACTGTATTCGAGCGGTCCAAGGAGCGCGCGGCGCAACTGCGACCCATGACGTGGTTAATCGCGCACGTAGCCACCCACATCGACCCGATGCTGATGCGTCTGAGCGGTGGCCGAGTGAACGCAACCGGAACGGACGCCGTGGTGATTTTGCATCATGTTGGCGCCAAGACGGGGAAGCCACGGCAAACGGCCCTCCTCTACTTCACCGAAGGACCAGACGTCGTCCTGATTGCAGGGAATGGAGGCGCCGCGCGCAATCCGGCGTGGTTGCACAATCTGAGGGCGAACCCGGACGTCGAGCTGTGGGTGGGCAAACAAGGCGGGCCTTATCGCGCACGCATCGCCAACCCCGAAGAAAGAGCCCTGCTCTGGCCCAAGGCCAAGGCTCTGTATTCAGGTTATGGGGCCTATCAAAAACTCGCCGGAGACCGCGAGATCCCCGTCGTCGTTTGTTCGCCGCAGAACTAACAAAGGACGCTGGAAGATAGCTCCGACGGGTAGCCTCTTCGTGCCATCTCGTTCTCCTCTCTCTAAGATACGAGCTTACCGACACGCGACGCGATCCACCTGTCCGGTTTGCGATTCCCGCGCGCAAATCTCCTCCACACCTCCCGACTCGGATTTGAGCTCGATGCACTTCATGTATTCCCACTCGATGGTCAGTGGGTCGGTATCGAGCACGCGGTAGCGGGCGTTCTCGTAGCGCATCCACTGCTGCTGATTGGCGGCATTGCGAGTTGTGATTTCTAGATCTTTGCACGGCTTCCACTTGGAGCCCGAGCATCCTGCGGTCAGCACAAGCGCCGCAAGCAGTGGTAGCCATCTCATGCGCGCAGGCTATGAGGCAACAAGCGAACGCGTCAAACTCTGTCGAGCTCTGTCGAACCCGAAACTGTGACTGAATCCCTGCCGGATCTCACAAACGGTCTCGGGGCCTTTCTCTTCTTGCCGAACTGTCAGGACGAGTTGTCGATCGGCGAAGCGTCGGTCGTGACAGCTTGGCGAGTGTGGCGAAGCTCAGCGCAGAGATTGCTGGGCTTTTCTCTTGGCACGGCGATTGCTGTTCCCAATGCCTATGTCGCCCCCTCGACATTCGGTCCGGCGCATCGAACGTCGCGGCTTCACTCTCTTGGAGATCCTGGTCGTGATCGCCCTCATTTCCCTGCTCACCACGGGAGTGGCGGTAGGCGCGCTGACGATGCTGGAGAACTCCAAGAAGAAGCAAGCGGCGACCGACGCCGCTTCGCTCGCATCGGTAGCCGAGGCGTTCGTCATCACGCACGGCGACCAGAACTGTCCCACACCCGAAGATCTAAGCCGCGACGGCCTTCTCAGTCATCGCTCCAAGATCGAAGACCCGTGGGGGACGCCGTACCGGATCCAATGCGAGCCGGGCTACGCAACCGCGACATCTGCGGGGCCAGATGGTGCCTTCGACACCGGTGACGACGTGAAATCCGGTGAACCCTGATCGCATCGTGTGAGCGCTCCTCTAGCTCCTTCAGCCCCGGGATGGCGTCTTGGTGGTTCTTATGTCGACGGCTATGAAAAGGCATCCTGAGTCAGGGGCAAAGCTCTTCAAAGGCATCACGAATGGAGGCTGAGTACATTGAACTCGGTCCAAATCTGACAAACCGTTCCGCCTAGCGCCCTATGGCCTGCCAGGCCTTCTCGCCGAAGTGAAACCAGCGGTCGATGCGCTCGCCGTCAAAATGAAACCGGAGGTTTGGGCCCGAGATCGGGAGACCCACGGCCTTCGGTCGAAGCGCAGCGAGGCAAACACCGCGCTTCTGCCGCATGCTTCGGTAGACGATGCCATTCGATCCCGCCTTGCGGAGCTCGCGGGCGAGGGCTTGGGCGTCGCTGTAGGCGTTCGGATCGTGGGCTCCATCAAATCCACCTCGAATGTCGTGAAAGCGTGCGTCGATCGCAGCGACCAGCGCTCGGAGCTCCATCGAGGTTCCGAGAGGCTCTTCGGTTTGTGCAAAGAAGAGGCCGACGTGATGGGCCTTTTCGTGCGCGGCAGTCACCAGCGAACGGGCGCAATAGTAGACCCCATAACTTCCGTCGCTAAAACGCGAGGGCCAACCAATGTGCGTGAAGGGGGCCATGACCCACGACGCGCCCGCGCCGCTCACACGGTCGTCCGGGGAGACCAGTGAGATTTCGCCGGCTTCCTGACGCATGCGGGGATTGGTGAGCATCTCGAGCTCGAGCAGGCTTTCCCAGTCGTCGGGGTCGGCAACGCGCTCAAAAAGGTCGATCGGCGGAAAGCGTGCGTTGACGACACGATAGCTTTTCGCCCATCGAACGCGACGCTTTGGAGGAGGCTTCTGCACGCTAGCCACGAATGAAGTCGAGGTACTGACGCACGTGGGCCAAATCGACGACACGACCGCCGAGGGCGTGCTCGAGTGCAGACTGTCCCCCAAAGGCCGCGTTCGGTTTCTTCAGCCATGCGTCGGCCTGTCCGGGGTTTGAAAAGAGCAGCTGGAGCGCTTTGTAGATGCCGAGCACGTAGCTCACCCGCTCCAAGGTATCGTGCGAAAGCTTTCCGCCCTCCCCCTTCTTCCACGCGTAAAACGTCGTCCGACTGGGCCTTCCGAGAAGCACCAGAGCGTCGGAGTCCCGAACACCCCACGCATCCATGATGCGAAAGAACCCTCGTTTCACCGCATCGTGGTCGATGCCCCGAGGCGTCAGATCAGG
>CAMYMX010000370.1 GCA_947259605.1 uncultured Polyangiaceae bacterium
GTGCTGGGGCGCCCGCGCTCGCTTGCAGGCGGGCAGCTGCGGATGATGTTCCCAGTGGCTGCGCTTTCGGCGTTCTTGAACAACACGCCGGTCGTGGCGATGTTTGTGCCGCTGGTGACGGGATGGGCGCGGCGTTGTCACTTCAGCGTGTCGCTCATGCTGCTGCCGCTTTCGTACGCGTCGATTCTCGGCGGCACCTGCACGCTCATCGGCACGAGCACGAACCTGGTCGTCGCGGGCCTCGCCAAGGAGTGGGACCCGAGCATCGAGTTCGGCATCTTCGACATCGCGGTGCTCGGCATCCCTGCCCTCGCCATCGGGGTGCTGTTCATCGTGGTGACCTCGCAGTGGCTGCTCAAAGACCGGCGCGGCGCGTTGCAAGAGCTCGGGAAGGCGCGCGAGTACACCATTGCAATGCGCGTCGAGAAGGGCTCGCCGGTCATCGGCGAGAGCATCGAAGAGGCGGGCCTGCGTTCGCTTCGGGGCGTGTACCTTTACGAAATCGAACGCGCAGGGCGGGTGCTTGCCGCGGTTCCACCCACGACGGTGATGCGCGAAGGCGACCGGCTGCACTTCACCGGGGTCGTCGATTCGGTGGTCGACCTGCGAAAGCAGCGCATCGTCCCCGACACCGACCAGGTCGACAAAATCACCGCCCGGCGCGACCGGATGCTGGTCGAGGCTGTCATCGGAGCCCATTCGTCGCTCGCAGGGCAAACCGTGCGGCAGAGCCGATTTCGCACGATTTACGACGCGGCGATTCTCGCGGTCCACCGGCAGGGCGTGCGCGTGACCGAAACCAAAGTCGGCGACATTCGGCTTCAGCCGGGGGATGTGCTGCTCATCGAGTCGCACCCCGATTTCGCCAACGCGCGGCAGCGGGACCCGAACTTCGCGCTCGTCGCCGAGGTCGAGGACAGCGCCCCACCCCGCCACGACCGCGCATGGATCGCCGCCGTCGTGCTCTTCTTGATGGTGCTCGTGAACGCGACGGGAGCCATGAACCTGATGACGGCGTCGCTCGGCGCGGCCGCCTTGATGCTGCTGACGCGCTGCCTGACCGGGGAGCAGGCGCGACGCTCGGTCGACTGGACGGTGCTCATCGCCATTGCTGCGGCGTTTGGAATCGCCACCGCGCTGCAGAAAAGTGGTGCGGCCGAGGTCATCGCGTCGCGCATCATCGATTTCGCCGCGCCGTTCGGGACCGTCGGTGTGCTGGCTGCGCTCTACACCATCATCGCGGTGCTGGCCGGGCTGGTGACGACGAAGGCTTCGGCGGCGATCATGTTCCCCATCGCGGCCACGGCCGCGCAGGCGCAGGGCATCGGGCTTTTGCCCATCAGCTACATGACGATGATTGCCGCGTCGACGGCCTTTTCGACGCCCATCGGCTTTCAAACGAACCTGATGGTGTACGGCCCGGGCGGGTACAAGTACACCGACTTCCTCCGTCTGGGGTTACCGCTTCAAACGCTGGTGGGCATCGTCACCGTCACCATCATCGCCTTCGCTTGGCTCTGAGCTGCCGTGCCTCGTTTTCCGAACATCGCTGAACATGCTCACTCGGTTTCAGCCCGCGTGTACAGCAAGCTCGCGCAGCGTGCACGCGCGGAGAACGCCGAGGTGTTTCCGCTGCACGTGGGCGACACCTACCGTGACCCAGTGCCGGCCGCCCGGGCCGAACGGCAGTTGAGCGATGAGCACCCGGGACTGCACAAGTACGCGCCGGTGCAGGGCGAGCCGAGCGCGATCGACGCCTTTCTCGACTATGTCCAGGCGCGGCACGGCGAGACCCTCGACCGGGAGCTCGTGCAGGTGATGTCGGGCGCGACCGCCGGTGTGAGCATCGTCTGCCAAGTGCTGCTCGAGCCGTGGGACGAGGTGCTGCTGCCCTCCCCGTTTTGGCCGCTGAGCCGCGGCATCATCGCGACCAAGGGGGCGGTCCCCGTGCAAGTCCCGTTTTACACTCGGCTCGACGAGCCTGGCTTCGACCCCGAGGCCGCGCTCGAAGCGGCGGTGACCGAACGCACGGTCGCGCTCTACGTCAACACGCCGAACAACCCGAGCGGCCGTGTGCTTTCTGCCGATAGCATCGAGGCGATGCTGCGGGTCGCCAAGCGGCACGACCTCTGGCTGTTCTGCGACGAGGCCTACGAAGAAATCTACTTCGACCGGGAACCGCCCGAAGCGATTTGGAAGCGCCCCGAAACCCGTGACCGCGCGATTGCGTTTCACACGCTTTCGAAGACGTACGGCTTTGCCGGCGCGCGAATCGGATTCACGCATGGGCCAAAGCGCGTCATGGGTGCGGTGCGCGGGATGCAGACGTTTCACACCTATTGCGCGGCGAGGCCGATGCAGTTCGGTGCGGTTGGCGCGTTGCGCGAGGGGGGTGGCTGGGTGGAAGAGAGCCGTGCGCTCTACCGGGACGCCGGATACCTGGCCGCCGATGCGCTCGGCGTTTCGCGACCCGAAGGCGGCACGTTCTTGTTCCTCGACGTGAGCGGGCTGCTCGAGGCCGGCGCCGAAGACTGCAGCGCGTTCTTGGAGCGCTGCGCCGACGAGGGAGTGCTGCTGACGCCGGGACGCTCGTGCGGCGACGACTACGCGCGCTGGGTTCGACTCTGTTTCACGTCGGTGCCCCCGGCTCGGCTCGCGGCGGCTTTGGAGAAGCTGGCGTCTTTGTTTCGAACACCGTCTTAGCGAACCAGCCGTCGATGGAGAGCGACCCCGGGCCGGTGAAGGTCAGGGCGGCGTAGACCGCGGCGTAGAGCAGCGAGAGCTCCCGTGCGGCCCACGGGTCGTCGAAGTGATGCACGAACGCCGCGACCATCATCGCGATGAAAAGCGTTGCCGAGGCGAACCGGCCGAACAGACCAAGCAGCAGCAAGACCGAACCGCCCACCTCTGCAAAGAGGATGAGCATGGCGCTCATTTCCGTCCCCACATTGAGGGGGTCGGGGAAGGTCTGAACGAGCGTATCGTAGTCGAGGGCCTTCGGGACCCCGTGGCTCAGCATCATCAAAGAGACTGTCACCCGGAGCAGGAAGGCGCCGTTTTCGGCGAGCGTTCGTCGCATGCGGGGCAGCATACAGCGGGGGCGCAGCGGCGGCATGGTGAATCGGGCAGCCCAGGATGGAGGTCGCGCCAAAGCTCGTTACACTGGAAGCGTGGGGGAATGTCCGAGCTGTGTTTCGATGACGCTCTCGGGTTACGAAGCGAGCCCGGGCGTCGAGGTCGAGCTCTGTGCAGAATGTCGCGGGCTCTACTTGGACCGCCACGAGATCCGCGAGCTCGTGGGCCGGGGGTCGCTCAGCAGGGCGACCGACGTCGTCCCGGTCTCGCTCGGTGAAGAAGTCGGCATGCGCTGCCCGAAGTGCGTGGACCCGGCCATGCAGCCGCTGGGCATCAAGGGCGCGCCCGAGGCAGGCTGCTGGCAGTGCCGAGCGTGCGGAGGCATGTGGCTCGCCGACGGCGCGTTCTTCGCATTGGCGCGCGCCCTCCGGACTTCGCTGCCTGTGCCGCCGATCGTGAGGCCCATGGTCAGCGAGGCGCCGTCGCTCCCAAGAGGCCCGCGGCTGACCCACAGCCGAAGCCGATTCGACGAGGGCGTGGAGAACCTCGTCGCGGTGCCCGTGGTGCTCTTGCTGAGCTGGTGGCTTTGCTCCGGCAACTTCGGGGGGCTTCTGTCGTTCATGGTAAGCATGCCCTTTCACGAGCTCGGCCACGCCGCCGGGTCGTGGCTGAGCAGCCGCATCGCCATTCCCTTTCCGTTTTTCACGTTTTGGTACGACGACCAATCGATTCTGATGGGGCTCATCGTCGCCGGCGTGCTCGGCTGGTTGCTGTTCCACACCTACCGCGAGAAGAACCGGTTCATGTTCGGCAGCGTGTCGGTGGTGACCTTTGCCTGGTTCGTCATCACGTTTCTCGTTTCGCCGACGCGCACGCTGATGTGGCAGATCTTATCGGGCGCGCTCGGGGAGCTCGTCTTCGCGGGGTTCATCCTCATCGCGTTTCACTTCCCGGGGCCCGACCGTTTTCGATGGGACTTCTGGCGATGGGTCGCGCTGATTCCGGCGGCGGTCTGCTTCACGCACGCATTGATGCTCTGGCACGGTGCGTCGACCGACGTCTCCCAAATCCCCTGGGGCTCGGCCCTCGGGAGCGAGAGCGACGGCGACATGAACCGCCTCGTCGCCCAGTTCGGTTGGAAGGCCCCCGAGCTTGCGGGCTTCTACTTGAACGTCGGCTACTTCGGCGTCACTGCGCTAGCCGCTGCGTACGCGTACTCAGCGTACCGATTGGTTCAACGAAAAAGGGGAC
>CAMYMX010000371.1 GCA_947259605.1 uncultured Polyangiaceae bacterium
AGGGCGAATTCTCGCCCGAGTATGGCCTGACCTACAACATGAGCCAGACTGGGATTTACGTGCGAACGCTCGACCCGCCCCCGAAGGATTCAACGCTCTGGCTCGAGCTCAGGCCTCCCGGAACGACAGCAACGGTACACTTGCGCGGCACCCTCGTTTGGGTCGCGACGCCCGGGGCTTGCTCACGCGCGACCCCGCCCGGCTTTGGCCTTCAGATCGACGCACACGCCTCGCCGGCTCGTGACCTGAAGCTCTACAGAGATGCATACAATACGCTTGCGCAGGTGCCGAACCAAATCGCCTTGAGCTGGCGACCCTGAGCTCAGCGAGGCATATGCAGCGGGGCAGCCATGAAGGGCCTCGCAATTCATGACCAGCTGAGCATCCCGAGCCGCGACCTCTCTTGGAACGCTGCCCGCTCGTCCGGTCCTGGCGGCCAGAACGTGAACAAGGTCGCAACCAAGGTCATCCTTCGATTCGACCTCGAAGGAACGGCTGCGTTGACCCAAGCCCAGAAGCGACGCTTGCGCAAGCTTGCGGGTCGCCGCCTGGACGCCGAAGGCGGAATTCTGATCAGCGCCCAGGCCGAGCGCTCGCAGAGCCAGAACCTCGAGCGGGCGCGGGCAAGCCTGCGTCACTTGATCCTAAAGGCGCTGGTCGTTCCGAAACGTCGCGTCGCAACGAAGCCATCGAAGTCTCAGAAGCGCCGCCGGCTTCAAGACAAGCGCCGTCGAAGCGAGAAAAAGAAACACCGAGCGCCTGTTCGAGGAGAGGACCACTAGTCCTGGAGCCGCTTCTTCACCCTCCGCCGCAGCACGGGGAGCAGCTTGGCTTCGAACCACGGGTTCTTCTTCATCCAAATGCGTGAGCGCCAGCTCGGAACCAGCGCGAAAGAGCTTGGATCGTAGAACACCTCGCGAAAGACACGAAGCCACTCCCGGAGGTGGTCCCCTGATGGGTCGCCCCAAGGAATCCCCGTTTCGTGCACCTTGGTAGCGTGCGCAACGAAATCGCCATCGGGCGCGGAGCATATCATCTCGAGCGGCTGCGGGAGCGACCTGCCCCCCGTGGGATCCACGAGCCGCGAATACGACGCCTGCGGGACAAGGTATGGCTCTCCCAAAGCACGTCGGTCTCCTGTAATCTAGTTCCATGTCCCACCCAGAACGCGAGCCTGTCTCCGCCGCCGAGCGGCTTGTGGAGCTCGAGGCGATCAAGCAGCTCAAGGCGCGCTACTTCCGATTGATGGACACCAAGGAGTGGCTGCCCTTCTCGCAGGTATTCACCGACGACGTTGTCGTCGATGTTTCGCACGACAAACACGCGCCCGGAGATACCATCCGGGGCCGCGCGGACGTCGTCGACTTCATTCGCAAGGCGGTCGGCAAAGCAACCACCGTGCACCACGGTCACATGCCCGAGATCGAGCTGCTCAGCCCGACCGAGGCCCGGGGGATCTGGGCAATGTACGACTACGTCGAGTTCAAGCCCTCACGAGGAATTCGCGGCTACGGCCACTACCACGAGGAGTACCGCAAGGAGAAAGGGGGCTGGCGCATCAGCAAGCTGAAGCTCACCCGGCTCAGAGTCGACCCACTCGGCTAGTGCAGCTGGTTGTTCCGAGACGCGTGGCGTGCCAAAAGCCCTCAATGAAACGCAGCCCCCATAGCCTCCTTTTTGCCATTGCGATGACTGGCCAGCTCGCCTGTTCGTCAACCGATACCACCACCACTGACGCTGGCACTGACGCTGGCACTGACGCGGGCATGACCGAGTGGCGAATTTTCCGAACCGAGACCATTCAAAACGCAAACCTCGGTGGCATCGCCGGAGCGGATGCGATCTGCGCGGCGCAAGCCCTGGACGCAGGTCTCGAAGGCGAATTCAAAGCCTGGCTCTCGACGATTGCCTCGCCGGTCGCCGGTCGTGTCACTCAGGCAAGCGGCCCGTATATCCTCGTCAACGGAACCCTGGTCGCCAACGACTGGGACGATTTGGTCGACGGTTTAATCCTCGTACCGATCAACCTCGACGCGAACGGTGTGTTGCGTTCCGGTGAAGTGTGGACCGGAACGCTGGCCAACGGGGCCTCGTACCTCGCCGACGATTGCGCGGAGTTCACGAGTGGCACCACCGGCAGGGCCCTATGTGGCGCGACCAACTCGACGACCGCGACCTGGACCGAAAACATCACCCCGGCTTGCTCCACGCAGTTGGGCCTCTATTGCATCGAGCAGTAGCCCGGAGGTCGGTTGCCGATTCTAGCCATCGATCTTGGCACCTCGAACGTCAAGGCTGCGGTCGTCGATCGTGACGGGACTTTACTCGGCACCGGAAGCGGCTCGATCGAGACGATCCACACCCCAGACGGTGGCGCCGAGCAAGATGCAGAGCGCGTCTGGCAGACGGTCCTCGCTGCCGCCGACCAGGCACTTGCCGCGCTGTCGAACAGGCACGAGGTCCGCGGCATCGCTTGTGCGAGCCAGTACTCCTCGATCATTCCTGTGGACCGCGACGGTCGTCCGACCGCCAACATGGTGGTCTGGATGGACCAGCGCGGCGCGCTCGCTCGCTTGAAGAAGCTGCCGGGCGGCCAGCACATGAGGCCTAACCTCTACCAGATGGCGCGCTGGGTGCAGATTCACGGCATTCCTCCGCTCGATTCGGGGGCAGACTCACTTGCCCACATGCGCTGGCTCAAGCTGGCGCGCCCAGAGGTCTACCAACGCACCGCGACGTTTCTCGAGCCCATGGACTACGTGGCGATGCGTCTGTCTGGCCGCCCGGTTAGCAACCGCTGCTCTAGCTTCCTGATGTTGTTGACCGACAACCGGCGTTCCGACGCCGCCTATCACCCCAGCCTGTTGAAATGGTCCGGTCTCGATCCCGATAAGCTCCCGGAGCTCGTTTCAGTCGATGAGCCTCTTGGGCCCGTGCTCCCCGAAGTTGCCCAACGACTGGGGCTCGCAAAGGACACCCAGATCTTCCCTGCGATCAACGACACCCAGGCCGGCGGCGTCGGCGCGGCGGCCTTCGCCGGCGAACACGCGGGCATCTCGATCGGCACAACCGGTGTCTGCGTCACCCACGTCGACTTCAAGAAGACCGACATCCTCAATTCCCTCGTCAGCATGCCGTCCCCGATCCCCGGCGCAAACTTCGTCATGGCAGAAGCCGGAATCGCTGGCGGCGCCTTAGACTATTTCCTCGATCGCCTCGTCTTCGCCAACGACGGCTTTGGTGATCATCGCCGCGCCGAACGGTTCTCGGCCTTGGATCGCGCCGTCGCGGCGATCGACCCCGGCAGTGACGGCGTCCTCTTCCTCCCCTGGCTGACCGGTTCGGTGACGCCTGCCGAAGACGGCAAGGTCCGAGGCGGCTTTCTGAACCTTTCGCTTCAGACCACACGCGAGCATCTTGGCCGGGCCGTTCTCGAGGGCATCGCCTTCAACCTCCGATGGGTACAAGGACGGGTCGCTCGCTTTGCGAAACGTGACATCTCAGGTATCCGGTTCTATGGCGGCGGCGCACTCTCCTCGGCCTGGGCGCAGATCTTTGCCGACATCCTCCAACTTCCGGTAGAGCAACTCCGTGAGCCGGAGTACGCCGCGAGCCGTGGACTGGCGTTGCTCGGTTTTCATCACCTCGGCGAGCTCACTTTGGAGGAGATGCAAGCGCGCGTCCCGGTTGCGGCGACCTATGAGCCACGGGCAGAGGTCGCCGCGCGCTACGATGCCATGTTTGCGCAGTTCGTCCGCGCGTTTAGAAAGAACCGTTCCGTGTTTCGCGCGCTGAACGTGGGGAGTGAATCATGACCGACACGATTGAATCCTTGATGAGAGGCCTCTATCCCTACGCGGAAAGTCACGGCGTAATTCGCGACTTCCCGTCGGAGGGCCGTTCGACCGATGCGATTCTCGAAGAGCTCCGTGCCCTCGCGGCCAAAGAGGACGAAGCCTGGGAGAACGGCCGCTGCTCGGGCACGATGTACAGCGGCGACCACGAGCACTATGACTTTCTGAACGCGGTTTGTGCTCTCTTTTCGTACGTGAACTCGCTTCAGCGCGACATCTGCCCGAGCATGACCCGGTTCGAGTCGGACATCATCGCAATGTCCCTCGACCTCATGAACGGCGATGAGGTCGAAAAGCACAACCCAGCGCATAAGGCTTGCGGCGCCGTTGGCTTTGGCGGCACCGAGAGCATCATCAACCCCCTGCTCATCTACCGTGACAAGGCCCGCGAGGAGCGTGGAATCGATCGTCCCAATGTCATCATCCCGGACACCGCGCACCCGGCCTTCCACAAGGG
>CAMYMX010000372.1 GCA_947259605.1 uncultured Polyangiaceae bacterium
CCGCTCGCCGATTCACGATGTCATAGAGGATCTTGTAGCCGAGGTGACTCATCCCGATCTCATAGAGATCGGGGAACGCCAGACAGACGCGGCAGCTCGCCTCGTCCCAGGCTTTGTGCGCTATTCCCTGCTCTCCGCCCAGATATTGGGCCGGCTTATTCACGCGATCGATGAATGGGGCGTAGGGGTGATCTTGCATGAGCGCCGGCTGGGAACGAGCCTAGTTTGACGTGTTCCGGACAGTTTGCCACGCTCGCACCATGGCCTCGAAGCCGCAACCCACTCTGTCGATTCAGCTCCGCCGGGCGCCTACGCGCTACGAGCCGACCCAGCGAATCGCAGTGGGAGGCATGGCAGAGGTCTGGCGGGCCAATGCGCTCTTCGACGACGGGGGCGAACATCCGGTCGCGATCAAGCGGGTCCTTCCCTCGATCGCAGACCCCTTGTTCCGCTCCATGTTCCTCGACGAGGCTCGCCTGGGAATGCTCTTGCGCCATCCCAACATCGTGCGCGTGTACGACGCGCGCGACATCGACGGGACTTACATCATGGTGATGGAGCTCGTCGACGGCGAGTCGCTTCGTTCCCTGACGCGCGCCGCACACAGGGAAAAGCTTTCGATGGGTGTGCCGCTCGCCGTGCACATCATCCAGGAGGTTGCCAAGGCGCTGGCCTACGCGCACCGAGCGCGGGACGCGAGTGGGCGGGGGCTGGGAATCGTGCACCGGGACGTGTCTCCGCAGAACGTTCTCCTGGGCGCCAACGGGACAGTGAAGCTCACGGACTTCGGGCTTGCGGATGCAACGGTGCACGAACACGTTCGAGAGGACGACATGGTTGGCGGGAAGCTCGGCTACTTGCCCCCTGAGGTCATTCGGCGCGAGAGTAGCGACCACCGCGCCGATTTGTTCGCGCTCGGCGCGGTGTTCTGGGAGATGTTGGCGGGTCGCTCCTTGTTCGTCGGGGACAGCGATCGCGAAACGATTCGAGCCATTTCCCGCTGCGAGGTGCCCTCGCTCGCTGGCACGATGCCAGGCGGCGAAGAGGCCGATGCGATCGTTCGAAAGCTCGTTACCCAGAACCCGGACAACCGCCTCAATGACGCTGCGATCCTTGCATCTCAGCTTCGGCAAATCGTCGCTCGCAACGATTGGAACGTGGGTCCGCGAGACGTTGCAGCGGCGGTGTTGCAGCATCGCGCCGAGAGAAGCCGGCGAACGCAGGCGCCGCCGGTCACGACGCTGCTCGCCGATGAGCTCGCCAAGTTCGCCGAGGCCACGGCCGATACGCCGTTCGATATGGGCGCGATGCCGCTCGACCCTTCGCGGTTCTGACGCGGCACGCCCTAGGGTTATAGCGGACGAGGGCCGTCGGGAGTGACCGCGAACAACGCAGCAGAAACCGGATGCGGTGCGCGCTGGGCGGCGTCTTGTGCCCGCTTCGAAAGCTCTGAAAGCGCGGGCTCACGCGCGAGGAGCAGGACGTCGCGGTGTGGGGCCGCGGCCAACCAGCTTCCTGGGCTTAGGCGTTCGAGCCGCGCTGCGAGATCCGGCAGAAGCAGGCGCACGCCGTCCAAGCCGTCACCTTGGCGCACGCGCAAGATCGAGTCGCTGACCGATTCGAGGCGCAGGGCGCGCGACTTGGCGGCGAGGTTTTGGATCGACCGCTGTCCGATCGCCTCCCGATCGCGTTCCCAGCCGTCGACTTCGGCGCAGCGCAGATAGCGCGCACGTGTTCCGTATCGAAGCTGAAGCGCGAGCAGCACGTCGTGCCCGATGGCCTGGAGATACAAATCCTGCTCGGGTGGCAAGGAGTCCACGAACGCTTGAGAGACCAGACGCGGCAGCAATCGCGGCCCGGCTTCGTTCCAGGGCGTGGCTTCTCGAGCCTCGGCGCCCGGAAGCATGCTGATGATGCGTCGCGCGGCTTCCGTGGCAGCATCGTCTTCTTGGTCGCGCGCGACCCGCTCGAGCCGAGCTAGGTCGACGCTGGCACCGTTGTCGAGGTCGACCGTCAGCTCGAATTGCGATTCGATGGCAAGGTCGGGGCGTGCACGGCTCAGCTCTTCCGCAAAGACCCTGACGACGCGGGAGACAGGACCGTCGGCTCTGGCCTCGCGCTCTGCCATCGAGAGGTACTCCGACAGGCATTTGCGGGGGTCGTCGGCATCCAGGGCCTCTTGAATCGCGCCAAACGGATCGAACCAGCCGAAGCGCCCCAGCTGCACCCGGTGGCAGCCGTCACGCTCCTGGGTGCTGCCGCCCAGATGGTCGATCAACAAAAGACCAAGAAACGCGCCTGCGCCCTCGACAAAGCGATCGTCTTCGGCTCCATCGCTATCGCGATCGACGAAATCCTCGAGCAGATCGGCGAGCCAGCGGACGCCGCGCGCCCCTTTCCCAGGTAAGGGAGGGAGCTGTGAGAGCAGGAAATCCCTTGCTTCAGGCACCAGACGCCCCCCGACGTCTTCCAGAGCATTGAGCCAATCTGCTCCCACCAGCTACCCCAGAGTGAAGTTAACATGACTCGGCTTGCGCGCATAGACGCCAGGCGGAATGAATGAGCGGATGAAGGAACGGGCCAAAGAGGTCGCTTTGGACCAACTCGTCAAAGTTCTCGATCGCGTGCCCCTGGTCTCGAGCGTCAAGAACGATCTGCTTGGGCTTCGCTCGCTCCTCTACCTGCGACGACCGCCGCGCATCGTGGCGCTTGGGCTTGGCGGCAGCGGGCGATCGTCTCTGCTTCGATCGCTGATCGAACGACGACCGGTGCGCGACCCCTTAGACACCGATCATGGGCACTGGGTCCAAATCGAGCACGAAAGCGCGAAGGTTCACTGGCTCGAGATCGACGTGGACGATCCCGCCGCGCGATCGCAGTGGAAGGGCGCGCTCGAGAAGGACGTCCCGGACCTGGTGTTTCTCACGTTCGAGCCCCGTAACGTCGAGGACGCGAAAAGGATCGTCGAACGAGCGAAGAGCTTGCTTCCCGACCTGCCCGAAGGGACGGCGGCGTTGCGCGTGTTTCCGCTGCTGACCCACTCGGACTTGATTGGACGCGGAGACGTCGATGTCGAAGCCGAGCGCCACAGGCTCGAGGCCAAGATCCGGGATTGCGGACTCGATGCAGATCCGCCGCGTGCGGTGTCGGCGATCAGCGGTCACGGTCTCGAAGGGCTCTCCGAGGCCATGGTCCTGGCGCTGCCCGAAGAAGCGAGGCTCGAAGCGGCCAGAGGTCTGACGCGCGCCAAGGAAGCGCGCATTCGAATTGGAAATGAAATCGTTCAAGCTTGCACGGCGGTTTCGGTCACGGTTGGCGTCACGCCGATTCCATTCTCCGACATGGTCGTTCTCGGTCCGCTCCAAGCGATGATGGTGAGCGCCTTGGCGTACTTGAGTGGCCGTAGCGTGGGCAAAAAGACCGTGGCGGAGTGGCTCGGCAGCCTCGGGGTCGTCGGCGGTCTCGGAATGGGCCTTCGGTTTTCGGCACAGACCATCGCCAAGCTCGTGCCGGGCGCGGGCAATGTCATCTCTGCGGGCGTGGCCGGCGCGGGCACCACCGCCATGGGTCAAAGCGCGATTCGGTACTTCCTCAAGAGCTGACGCCGTCGGGGAGCCCGTCGTGCCATTCGATGTCGGCGTCGTAGAGCTCGGCGAAATGTTGCGCGAACGGTTCGAATACGTCGCCGACGTGGACCGTGCGGCCGAGCTCGGCGGAAAGGGAGGTGACGCCTTTGTCTTGGATGCCACAGGGGACGATCATCTCGAACTCGCGAAGGTCGCTGTTCACGTTGAGGGCGAGCCCGTGCATGGTGACCCATCGGCTGATTCTCACGCCAACCGCGCCCACTTTGCGGTCACCGATCCAAGCCCCGTTCAGGCCTTCGACACGGCCTGCCGCTAGACCGAAGTTCGCGCAGGTCCGAATCATCGTCTCTTCGAGAGACGCCACATACTTCCGCACGTCCTTGCGGTCGGGCTTGAGATCGATGATCGGATACGCCACGAGCTGCCCCGGGCCGTGATAGGTCACGTCTCCGCCTCGCCCCACCTCGTGCACCTGGACGCCGCGCGCCGCTAAGATCTCAGGCGCTGCAAGGACGTGCTGCGCCTTGGCCGAGCGTCCCATCGTCAGAACCGGCGGGTGTTCGAGCAGCAAGACGATGTCGCCAACCTCGCCCCGAACCCGCTTGCCCTGCAGCTCTTTTTGAAGACGATGCGCTTCGGCGTAGTCGATGGTACCGAGGCGACAAAACAGCACGGGCCTACGAGCGATTCATGATGTGGATCGCCTCG
>CAMYMX010000373.1 GCA_947259605.1 uncultured Polyangiaceae bacterium
AAAGTGTGGCGCTGTTGGATCGCTGCGCGCATCGCAACGCACCACTGTCCGCGGGCCGTGTGATCGACGGGAACATCCGGTGCCACTACCACGGCTGGGAATTCGACGGCGCCGGGACATGCAAGGCGGTGCCCGGGCTGTGCGGTGAGCCGGATCACCCCGGGAGGCGCGTTCCCTCCTTTGGGTGCCGCGACTCGCAAGGCTGGCTGTGGGTTTACTCGGAAGCCGACGTGACGCCCGATCGCGAGCCGTACGCAATCCCCTGCGCAGATCAAGCCGGATACCTGACCATTCGAGAACGGCTCGAAATGCCAGGACCGCTCGACGCGGTCGCAGAGAATGCCTTGGACGTTCCGCACACCGCGTTCGTCCACGCCGGGCTTTTCCGTAAGAACAAGGGGCGCAAGCCAATCGATGTCGTCATCAGGTCGGTGGACGACGGGGTGGAAGCTCAATTCATCGGGGAGGAACGCCCGGAGGGGGTGGCTGGCCGCATTCTCGCGCCGCAGGGCGGCGAGGTTTTCCACTGGGACCGCTTCATCCTGCCGTGTATCGCGCAGGTCGAGTACCGGCTGAGCGAACGAAGTCACATCATCGCCACCACAGCGCTAACGCCACGAACGCCGACGGTCACGGACATGTTTGCCACGGTGGCTGTGAAGGCTCCGATCCCGAACGTGATCTTGCGGACGGTCTTCAGGCCGGTGGCGATGCGCATCCTCCGGCAAGACATGGAAATTCTGAGGCGCCAGACCGAGCAGGTGGCGCGCTTCGGCGCGGAGGACTTCGCATCGACCGAGATCGACGTCCTCGGGCTGCGCATCAAAAAGCTGCTCCGGGAAGCCGCAAGCGGCAGAGCCAGCAGCCCACAGGACGAGCGACAGATCAAAATGCTCGTTTGAGGCCGATTGGTGTACCCTCGTAATCGATGGGGTCAGGGAATAAGTCGGACTCGACGTATCTGATCAAGAACGCGCCTTCGGATCGCGTCGAGGCTGCGAATCCGAGTGACGCGCCCGAATCCGGCTCGTCGGACGGCCGTTGGCGAACGTCCAACCCACCTCCGGGTGACACCCTCGAGGCCAAGTGGTGGCCGGACCGCGAGTTGGGCAGGGCTTTTCGCCGTTGGACGGGGATCCCCCCGGCACGAGGCGATGCTGCCAAGGCCACCACCATGAAGTTTCTGGTCGAGCACCTGAACGTCAGCTCGCTCAGCGCCGTTGGAACGGCTCCGCGAACCCTCTTGCCCCCGGAGCCGCCCGATTTCGCGGCGCGCGTTCACAGCGCGGTCACCCGGCTCGGGACCCACGGCCCAAACGAAGAAGCACCCGAGCACGCCGCCCTCCTCGCGATGGGTGAAGAAGTCCTTCCGATCTTGACCGACCTTTTCCCTGGTCGGCTGTGGTTCAATCGCTGGGAGCCGCACGTGCAGCCCCCGCGCGGACGAAGCGTATCAGCGCTGTGCAGAACGTTCGTGGCATTTGGCGATGCGGCGGCGCCGTACGTCGCAGAGCTCCTGAAGTCCGACGAGCCCGAAGTTCGATACTACGCCACGTTGGTGGCCGCGGAACTGCCCCATCCCCTGGTGATCGAACCGCTGGCCGCCGCCCTGCTCGATGACGATCAGGGTGTCTCTCGCGGCGCGCTCTATGCCCTGGAGGTCTTCCACGAGCAAGAAGGGGTGGAAGGGCTCAAGGAGTCGCTGCGCGCGCTTGCAGTCGCATCGGATTCCGACCAGCGATCTCGCCTGCTCGCGATGCGTGCGCTTGCCGTTCTCCGCGACGAAGGCTGCGTCGAGGTGCTGATTCCGATCCTTTCGGCGCACAGCGTGTTGGGCGAAGCAGCATGGCGGGTGTTACGCATGCTGACGGCGCAGGATTTTGCAGCCGAGGAAGCCGACTGGAGCGCCTGGTATTCAGAGAATCGCGATCGCGCGCGGGTCGAGTGGCTCATCGACAGTCTCGATCACGACGACCCCGAAATCCGTGCCATCGGGAGCCGCGATCTCGCGCGCGCATCGGCTCAGGATTACGGGTATCGAGTCAACATGCCAGGCGACCAGCGTAGAGCGATCCAAGAGCGATATCGGCTTTGGTGGTCGACTCAAAACGAGTCAAATAGCTAGGACTCAGTCGAGCAGCTGTCCCGCGATCGACGACGCCAGCTTGCCGTCGACCTGGCCAGGAAAGCGAGCCTTGATCTCTTTCATGACCCGGCCGAGCTCCTTCTTGCTCGACGCACCGAGCTCTCCGACGATTGTAGCGATCGCCTCGCGGGCTTCGTCTTCACTGAGCTGCTTTGGAAGGTAGCGCTCGATCACTGCGATCTCGGCTTGCTCCTTGTCGGCGAGGTCCTGCCTGCCGCCTTCGATGTAGCTCTTGATGCTGTCGCGCCGCGACTTCACGGCACGGGAAAGCACTGCAATGTCGTCGGGCTTGTCGAGCGTCAGCAGCTCGGACTTCACCATGCGAAGCGTGTCGCGGGTCACCTCGTCGCGCTCGAGCATGGCCTTTTTGAGGTCGGCGTTGATCTGTTCCAGGAGTGACATGACCAAAGCGTGGGCGCGCTGGGTCAGCCGCGCAACGCCTCGATCGCGCGCAGCGCGTTGCCGCCGAGGATTTTCCGAATCCGCTCGCTGGACCAGCCACGGTCGAGCATTGATTGGACCAAACGTGGAAAGGCCCAAATCCCTGGCAGGTCCTTCGGTGGAATGATGAATCCGTCGTAGTCGGTGCCGATCGATGCATGGTCTTCGCCAACCGTGTTCACAATGTGTTGGAGGTGGTCGACCACCGTCGCCACGGTGACACCGCGTCGGCCTAGGAATGCCGTGTGCAGCATCACCCCGACCGTGCCTCCGCTATCGGCCACCAGGGCTAGCTGCTCGTCGGTGATGTTGCGCCAGTGTTCGTAGACGCCCGCCAGTCCGGTGTGGGTCACGAACAAAGGCAAGGTCTTGTCGTGGACCTCAACTGCGTCGAAAAAACCTGGACGGCTGATGTGGGCGAGATCCACCCCGACGCGCAGCGCGTTCAAGCGCTCGACGTACGCTCTGCCAAAGTCAGTCAGTCCCGCGCTACGCTTCCCACCTGGAGCGCTCGTCGCGCCGAGGCGGGAGGAGGTCAAATGAAGCAAGGTCACGCGAAGGACCGACCGATCGGCAAGCAGGTCGAGCGCGTCGATGCCGTCGTCCAGAGCGTTGCCTCCTTGGATGCCGATGAAGGCCGCGTGGTCGCCGGCGGCGCGCGCGGCGCGAAACTCCGCAGCGCTGCGAACGTGTCTGACCCCGGCTGCCTCTTCGAGCAGCGTTCGAAGCGCGACGAGGTTCTTCTCGAACGCGTGTCGGCGGCCGCGTGCGGACCGGGCTGGATTGGTCGAGATCACCCAGGTGGCGCCGGCGAGCCCGATCTGCCGCGCCGTCGGGAAGTCTGCGTGGCCGAAAAAGCTTCGCCCGAACAATCCCCCTCGATGAACCCGGTTCAAGTCGTAACCGAAGATCCGGCGCCAGACGAAGGACTCGAGGTGCAGGTCGATCGCCTCCGAGCTGCGAAAGAGCTCGATGGCCTCCTCGGTGACTCCGAGCTCCTGAGCGATGCTGCCTTCCTCCATGCGAAGGCTTCCGTAACACGGCCCGGAGGAGATCGCTTTGATCCCGGTCAGATGGCCGGAAAGTGCTCCCTGAGCGATGTGTAAATCGCTTGTAAATGCTTGTTTTTGCAAGCTTTCATTTGACTCGACGTGC
Organism: uncultured Polyangiaceae bacterium; assembly: GCA_947259605.1. Lineage (GTDB taxonomy): Bacteria > Myxococcota_A > Polyangia > Polyangiales > Houyiibacteriaceae > SG8-38. The sequence continues at coordinate 3,743 of CAMYMX010000373.1, forward strand.
CTGTGCGCCCACATTCGGCGTTCCCGGCTAGTTAAGTTGTAAACAGTCGAGGCAGCGAAAGGAAAAGAGATGTTGGCGGCGACCAGAGCAGCAGCTGCTGGCAGGTCCTCGGATCTGCTGAGCTCACGCTCGATCAAACACGTGGTGGTCCTCGGTGCCAATGGCGCGATGGGCCTCGGAAGCGGCGCGCTGTTTACGACAGCGGTTCCGCGGGTGACCTTTTTGGCGCGGACCAAGGAGAAGGCCGACGGCGGGCTTTCCGCAGCGGTCAAGATGGTGCGGTCGAGCACCGTGGCCAAGCGAGTCGACACCGGCAGCTACGACGCCGACTTCGATCGCGTGGTCGGAGAAGCCGACCTCATCTTCGAAGCGGTCACCGAGCAGCTCCCGCTCAAGAAGGAGTTTTTTGATCGCATCGACAAGGTGCGCCGCCCGGATTCGATCGTTGCGACGGTGACTTCGGGTCTGTCTATCAATCAGCTCGCCGAAGGCAGAAGCGACTCCTTCCGCAAGAACTTCCTCGGCTTGCACTTCTTCAACCCGCCGAACG
>CAMYMX010000374.1 GCA_947259605.1 uncultured Polyangiaceae bacterium
AAGTGCTGGCGTCTGATGCGCTCGAGGCCGACCCACTCAGCGAGACGGGACTGGTCTCGGACGGTTCGTCGCTATGGTTCGGCGCGGATGCCCAGCCCAACGATCAGCTCATGCCCTATGTCATTGCAGCGGGTAGGCTCGGCGTCCCGATCGATCTTCCCAGCAATGTCGCCGAGGTTCAGGCCTATGACGGCACGCTCCTCTGGTTCCATACCGGGGTAGGCTACATTGCCTCGGGTCGCAATTTCGCCGACGTCGAGATCGACACCATCGATACCGATCTGGATCTCGGCCACAGGCTTTCGATTCGTGCGATGGCGTGGGACGGCACGCACCTTTGGTTCTCCGGCCAATCCAATGCCACGGGCGAACGGGAGCTCCTTCAAGTCGACATCGGCACCAAGACCCTCGTCAACCGGTACGACTTTCCCCTCGAGCTCAGCGCCCTAACCTGGGACGGAACACAGTTTTGGGGAATCCTGTCTGGAAGCCCCTCACCCTTGCTGCAGATCGACCCCGACACGCGTCAGGTGGTCGCCACCTACGAGATCCCTGGATACGGACAGCTTTTCAACCGCTATCTAGGACTCGCCGCCGTGGACGGAGCCCTCTATGTCTTGATGGAGAACCGCGGGCCAGACAGCAACACTGCAACCATCCTGCGAGCGATCCCCTAGTGGGTTCCCGACCGCGAACCGAAACACCACTTAGCCCATCGGGCTCATGTTGAGGGCCCAATTGCGCGGTACCAGATGTTGTGTCGGGTAACTCACAGCACAGATAGGGCGTTTTAATTCGCTTCTATGCTCCCACCTGTTGCTCGAAGGACCGCCGGAGTTCGCGCTCAGGCGGGCGATGGAGGTCGCGGGTCTGGAGCATCGGAGAATTGTCGGTGCCGGCTCTCAGAAAGACGACACGGTCAGGCCTTGCGTCGTCGCGCAATCGCCGGTGGTGCCACAAGAGGGCGCGTCGTCTTTCCTCAGCACCGCGACGGCAACCCCCGCTCCGATGCCGGCCGCCGCAATCACGCCGATCATCACCCAGAAGCCGGGGCGCTTCACGAAGCGCTTGCGATCATCCTGAGCGGGCTCGGGGGTCGACAAAGATAGATCGCCTGGTGCGACCGCAATCGTCGACCCGGTGACCGATAAGGCAGGCGCCGCCGCAATGGGAACCGGGGAAGGCAGCGGCTGAAGCTCGATCGCGTGAGCTTGCCGGCCGCCACGTTCCACACGGAGCTCTTGGCGATGGGGCTCGTAGGCTTCGTGGGTCACCCGGATGGAGTGAGTCCCAGGGTCGAGCAAGAGGATGCGCTCTTGGCCCTCGAGTACGGACGGCCATTCGTCGACGAACAACCTCGCGTCGTCGGGTGTCACGATGAGTCGGATCTCCCCGACCGCATCGCGGATCAGTGTACGCAGCGTAGCGCTCCGTTCACGGGCGGCCGGGTCACTTCGGACCTCTGGCATTCGGTCGTATTCCTTGAGCTCGGAAAGTGCTTCGACGGGGCGCTCGAGCCGGTAGAGCGCGTTTGCGATGTTGTACGACGTACTTGGACGCGACACCAATCTCGCCGATCGGCGAAACGCCGTCAGCGCATCTGCCCAGCGGTCCGCTTTGGCGAGCGCGATGCCTTTTTCGAACGAAGCGCGCGCCTCGGCGCGTGTCCCCGCCTCTTGTGCAGCCGCGGTCTCAGGGGTCCCAGCGGCGACTGTGACCGTGGCGGCGAGCAACATCGCCAGAAGTGATCGGGACCTCACCATTCGGTCACCAGATCAGGAGGCTTCTGGTACTCTGGGGAGCTCGAGGGGCGCTTACGGACTCGCGCCTTCCGGGGCTTGAATTTCGTCGCCGGCGGCGCCGGCTCAGCCTTCGCTGGCAGCGCTGGGGATCGTAGCTGCTTTTGATCGATGGCCTCTTCGTCGGGCACTAGCTCGGCTTCAGGCTCGAACTGCGGTTCGGGCTCAGCCGTAGGTTCCGGCTCAGGCTCAGGCTCAGGATTGGGCTCGGCCTCGACGGCTCGCTGTTTCTGGGCACCGGCTGGAGGCGTAGACGCTACCGGCGCAGGCGTTTCAACGGGATGGCCTACGATGGTCCACCAGGCCGCAGCGCACACGGCGATGGCGAGCGCGATACCGCCCAGCGCCGCTTTGCGCTGCGAGGTCATCGGCAGCGTGAGCAGCTCCGAATCCACTTGCACCGCGCGCGGGCCGGTCTCCTTGCTCTCGAAAGTCCCAACACCCTGCAGGGTCCGACGTACGTAGCTCGGGCGCTCGTTCTGGGATGGGCGGGAAGACATCGCGATTCGTTGTACCGAGGACCCCGGCCCGAGCGCGCCGCTGTCCTCCAACTGCGACCGGAGGATCGAAAGGTTCGGCGTTCGCTTCGACGTGGAGCGCTCCAACGCGCTGCGCAAGAAAGGCACTTGCTCCTCAGGTAGCCCCTCAAAGTCGATGGGGGCTTCACAGACCGACGCGAGGACCTCGAGCGGCGTATCTCCATCGAACGGGCAGCGGCCAGTCAGGCACTCGTACCAAACGACGCCTACGCCCCAGACATCGGTCTGCGGCCCCATCAGGTGACGATGATTCTGCGCTTGCTCGGGGGACATGTAGTGAGGGGTGCCGAGGATGACGTCCCGGGTGGTGTCGAGCCCCCGCGGTCGGCTTTCGCGAAGGCTCTGGGCGACGCCGAAGTCGAGGAGTTTGGGTGTCATGACGTCGAACGCGTCGACGCTGAGTATGATGTTTTCCGGCTTGAAGTCTTTGTGGATGATCTCTCGCTGGTGTGCCATTTCGAGCGCATCCAGGAGTGGCAGTAGAATCGCTGCGGTGTCGGACACGCTGAGTCGCCCCTGTTCGAGTAACATGTCGCGGAGCGTGGGCCCATTCAGCAGCTCCATCACCATGTATGTCGTTCCTGCTCGATCCTCGCCCATATCGAGAACGTCGACGACGTTGGGATGGTCTAGCTGCACGGTGGCGCGCGCTTCTCGCAAGAACGCATCGCGAAGCTGATCGAAGTGCGGCAGGCTCGGATCGAGGATCTTGATGGCGACCTCGCGCTCCGTCCAAAGGTGGATGGCGCGATAGACCGTGCCGACACCGCCCGAACCGATGACTTCGCGAAGTCGATACTTGCCGCCAACGAGAGCGTCCTGGGTCGGTAACGAGCGCGAAGTGGACATGAAGCAAATCGATTTCTCACCCCGGTTGCGCGTCGGAGGACAGCGGCCGAGGAGGAAGAAGAAAGCGTGGGGGATCTGGCCGGCCGACACAAGACAAAGGAGGGCACAACGTTGTCTAGACCACGCGTCGGCTTGCCTGCCCGACGCGTCTCAGTATCCTCTTCCGCCTTGAACTCTCCCGATCCAACGGCACCTCTGACGCGACCCGCTGGCCCCGGCAGGACTCTGCGCTGTTTGCTCCCTTGGATCCTACTTTTTTCACTCTTGGGGGTGAATTGTGCAGAGAGTTCCTCGACTCAGCTCGTCGTCTTGATGGACACCGACTACTTGTTGCCCACCGAGGTAGACAGGGTTCGAGCACGAATTGCCAAAATGGTCGAAACCGACGGCGGGTTGGACGAGGTGCAGACCTGGGAGCGGATGTTCTCCGTCTCCAATCAAGAGCCGGCGCCGCCCGGCGCCCACGCACTACCCGCAACGTTCGTAGTTCTTCCCGAGGACGCCGACGTCGATGGCGAGATCGTCGTTGAGCTCGAGGCCCTCGCCGCCGGCACGGACCAGACGCTTGGGGCCCGCCGCGTGAGAACGAAGTTCGTACGGGGAGACGCCAGGCTCTTGAGGATGCTGATCCATCGTGCCTGTCGAGAAATCGCATGCGGTGATGGTGAAAGCTGCGGCTGCCCCAACGCGACGTCTTGCGCAACGCCGTCGTGCGTCGACGAATGGGTTTCACCAGATGCGCTCGAGCCGATCGTCGACCCCAGCCAACTTCCGCCCAACTCTCAGTTTCCAATCGAGGGAGATCCAGACGCGGGTGTCTCCGATGATGGAGGCTTTCCGCCGACCGACGGAGGCGGCGGCACCGGCGGCGTTGGTGGGATCAACTGCGAACCACCACTCGAAGTCTGCAACACGGAGTGCGTGAACACGGCGACCGACCCGCGTTTCTGCGGCGATTGCGCCGTGGGCTGCCCGGTCGGATTCGTTTGCAAATCGGGTAGCTGTCTCGATCCAGGCGATTGCCGGACCAATGACGCAGGCTGCAGCGGCTTCACGTACTGCGACGTAGAAACCGGCGACTGCCTGCGCGGGTGCA
>CAMYMX010000375.1 GCA_947259605.1 uncultured Polyangiaceae bacterium
CGGGATTCTATCGCTGAGCGTGCTGTTTCTCATCGGCGGATTTCTTCTGAGCCGCGTTCGTGTCGCAGACGGGATCGAGGCTGCGAGAGCCTTCGACCTGAAGTGAAGCGCAAACTTTGCGCGAGCGCGGAGGGACAAGAATTACGTATGGCGCTGTGTACACCCTGTGCCTAAGTTCCCTACATGATGGGGAAGGTTTGGTTACCGTGCTTGGTTGCGATCGGGGCCGTTGGCGTCCTCGCAATCCAAAGCATGGGTGCCGCAGACGCGCCGCCCTGCGCGGAGCGCCGACCGCTGAACCACCATCTCAGCCAGGCGATCGCGCACTTGGACCCGGGTTCGCGTTCGCCCGAGTACAGGGAGAGCCTCGCCTATCTCAAACTGCACGCTCGCGAGGCGGCTACGGCACTCAGCGGGCAGCTGCTCCGCGAGCCCGGCAGCTTCGGCAAATGGCAGGTCACCTATCTGATCGGCGAGTTCGGTGATGAGAGCGCCATTGACCTGCTCCGTATCTTCATAGAGCAGCCGAAGCCCCAAGCGAGGCCCGCGCGCGAAGGGAGTCACGCGACCGACATACCGTACAGCGAGGAAATGACTTCGCGGTTCCAGGCCGTAGCTTCGACCGCCAGGATTGCATCCCATCGGCCGGAGCTGCGTGACCAGGTGGTCCAGACGCTGATCGCGACGGCTCAGGGAATACCCTTCCTCAAGGACAGCGCGATGTTCGAGCTCCAAAAGCTCCTGGGCGACGAGTTTCAATCGCTCCGCAGCTACTTTGGCCCCGAGTACGCACGGCACTTCGAGCCATTCATGCCGCCGCCCGAATGGCAAGGCTTGCTTGCCCGCCGAATGGAGAAGCATCGACGAGAGGAACAAGCGCTTCGCGAGAAACGAGGGTCGCTATGCCAAGCCGAGTGAGAATTCGGTTGAATCGAGCGACGACGCTCTCAGCCGTGGCTGCCATGGGCGCCCTTGCGTACATGCTCATGCCGAGCTGCTCGATGCTCGCAGATGCAGACGACACACTTTGCTTTGCCATTGCCGATGCCAAAGGCGGCGTGGTCGATTGGCCCGACGAAGAGTACCTGGAACCCGGGTACAACAATGATTGCGGCATCACGGAGAACCACGAATGCGACCACTGTGATTTGAACCCCTGGTTCCAGAGCCAGGACGCCCAGGACTACATCGAAGGTTTCGGCCTTGCTCAAGGTCACAACTGGGATGACCTGGGGCGAGCAGACGTGATGACCGTCAACGCAGTCACCAAGGAGATCGATACGCCACTCGGCCGGACGTACAACGCGTATGCAAACCTCGTCTATGCAAACCCTGAGGGCATCGAGCTCGACCGGTCACGGGCTCTCGACGATTTCGAGTACTACGACAGCTTCCTCAAATGGGCCTCCGCGTACGTCTCGCAGAAAACGTATCGAATCAACGGCAACTGCAACCGAGACTGTAAGACCGTATTTTCCAAGCATTGCGTCATTGCGAGGACGGTGAGCGGCCCGTTTCGAAACGACTACACCGATCTTTATCAAACCTTCTTCTACGACCTCGATGCGGTTTGGCGTGCGTCGACCATCGTGCACGAAGTGAGTCACGCCCGAGATGGGATTTCGCACGATGCATGTGCTTGCAACAATGGCTCGGCCTGCGATTCACGCTGGTCGAGAAACGGCGCCAACACCCATGAGCTGCTTTGGCTCGCCGCTTACCACTATACGCCCGAGGACCACCCATTCATCACGCCGGCGCGCAGGGCAAGGGCCGCCGCACTCTTCAACACGCGTAGAGAGCTCATGTTCTGTGAGACGCCTCAATGGCAGCTCGGAGACTTGAGGTCCATCAACGAGCTCCCAGAGGTCTACGTCGAGCAGGTCGCATGCTCCGAAGACCCGAGCAATCTGTACTACTGCATATTCTTGGCCAACTAGGAGGCCGCCATGACTCGAAAACGACATGCTCAAACGCCGATGCTCGCCGCAGCTCTTCTCTGCGCGCTCGTCCCGATCGGCTGTCAGAAATCAGAGCAACCCTACTCGATCGCGGGCGGCTACACCTTTTCACGTGATTTCGAGGGAGAGCGACGCGTGCTCAAGATCGAGCCTTCTTCCGAGCGGTCCGCTGCATGCATCGAGACGAGCCTGCCAGCAGGAACGAGCGACTCGTGGAGAAGGACCTTGCTCGCTCCCATGCTGCACAGCGCCCTGCTCGATCTCTTGTTCGACGAGATTCGACTGCCCTCCTACCAAGCCGACCTCGACGCCGTGCAGGAGAGCGGGACCTTCATTTGCAGCCCGCGCCCGAGCGGGCCGGACTTCTGCTACCTGCCTGAAGTGGTCGTGACTGGGAATGTGCCGAAGGTGTTCGTCAAGGTCGCTGGCATCTCACCCCCAACCCTTGTGCGCTCACCCTTGCGCTTCGGGCTCCAAGAGCACGTCGCGCTTTCCAAAGAGGGCCGAGAGCTCATCGACGCATTCCTCGACGCACACGAAGCCTGCTGGAACCCCCGCGACTAGCGCAACAGCTCGAAGCGGGCGCAGTAGCTTGCGAAGCGTTCGTGGATGGCATCCGCATCGAGGCCAAAGCCCTCGGTGCCGTGGATGTGGCGCGGGGCCGGGTTTGCACGCTTTTCCCGCAGGTACGCGTGCATCGCCGTGCGCGCATCGTTGCTAAGCTCCGTGCCCAGCGTTCGATATGCTTCCCCGATCGTACCCACCGGGTCCCGGCTCAGGTCCGGCGCTCGAACGTGGGCCACGCGCCCCGTGGAAAGGCGGTCGACGGCCGCGACTGCAGGCTCGAGCAAACGGGTCATGTAGCTGTCGGAGAGCTCGGCGCCGATCGATGTCGCTTCGACATCGCTGCTGAATACCGAGCGGGCGTAGGCGTGAAGACTGCAGATCGAGCTCAGCGTCTCCGCCGGGTCCCGGTGGATGAACACGAATCGCGCGTCCGGGAACACCTCGAGGATCTCGTTGACGAAGAAGGTGTGGGTGGGGTCCTTGAGGATGAACCGTGTGCCATAGGGCCGGTGATACTGAACGAGCTGAAGCTGGCGGCGGTGTTGCCGGTAGGCGATGGTCGCGTCCTGCGCGAGGAGCCAATCGAGATAGCCGCCCACCCGATACTGTACGTTGAACTGCGGCGTCCGGAAGACGTTGGTGAACATACCGCGGCATTCATCGGTCTGATACGCATCCATCGGGTGGATGGCCCTGATGCTCGGCGAGAGGAAGTCGGCGAGCATCAACGTGTTGGTGAGCTTGCGCTGGCGCCGTTCCGGACCTTCCGGCGTGTGTACCGGGTCGAAGCTTTCCCAATGGGGCAGGGTGCGGTTGTCCGGGTCCTCGCCGAGCAGGCGATGGAGGACGGTGGTTCCGCTGCGGAATAGACCTAGGACGAACACCGGATCCGGAAGCGGAGTCTCTTCGACGGCCGGCGTTTCGCGAAGCGCCTGCTGGACCCTCAGATGCGTGCCGGCCATCCGCGTGCAGTCGATCCACGCCGCGAACTTGCCGATGAAGTTGAGCGCCGCGTCCTGGTTGAGCGATTGGGTCAGCGCCGTCAGGGCCGCCCGTGCGTCGGTGGTCGGATCTCCGGCGTTGGGGTTCAAGCGCTGCGCCCGTTCCCAGTAGATGTCCGCGGACGGCTTCCCCACGGGTTCGAACGATCCCCCGATCGCGTTCACCGTGCGCACCCACCAGGCATGCGAATCGCGCGCGTGGGTGAACTGCGGAACCTGACGCGCCGGTCGCGGCCTCGCCACAATGGGCGCCGGAAGCTCGAGGTCGATCGCGACCGATGGCGGCGGATAGGTAGACTGGCGGCCCATGGGAACTGCTCGTACAAAACCACGATCGGCGATCTGCGCGCAATTTTTGGCGTTTTTCTGGCTGTGAAGGCGTGACGCCAGGCCCTGAGAGGCGTACATTCACCCTGGAGAGCCGATGCGAAGCCTCGCACAAGCCCTAGCCGCGACTCTGCTGTTCCTGATGGGCGCTGCGCCCGCGGCAGCCGACTACCCGATCCTCACCCGCGGCCAGGTGATGTTCATCAACGCGCAGCGCCTGGTCGTCACCCAGGAGCCGCTTCCCGTTGCGACGGTCGCCGAGGCACCGCCCGCGCCAGAAGCGATCGAAGCCGAGAGGCCCCAGGCACCCTACGCCGGCGCGATCTGGGTCGCCGCGCACTGGATCTACGGTCCCACGGGCTTCTCTTGGGTCGCCGGCCGTTATGTCTTGCCCAGAGCCGGTCACGTCTTCGTACCGCCGCGCTG
>CAMYMX010000376.1 GCA_947259605.1 uncultured Polyangiaceae bacterium
TCTCCGAGAAGGCCTCGTACGAGGTTGCTACCGAGGAATCCCGCGGCGCCGGTGACGAGACAAGTTCCGAGATCGTCCAGTGGTTCGTTGCTTGGCACTTCGGGCTCTCGTTGTAGCAGAGCCAGGCTTGACACTATATGTAACGTTCGTTATATTTCCGCAATTCGAGACTCGAGGGAGAAAAGCAGAATGTCGGAGCCCCATTTCCTGTATGAGAAGCGCGGTCACCTTGCGATTTGTACGTTCAACAGGCCCGAGAAGAAGAACGCGCTCAGCATCGAAATGCTGGTACGGATGGCGGACGCCTGGGATGAGGCAGACGCCGATGACGACGTTCGGGCGATCATCCTGACGGGTGCAGGGGGCGTCTTCTGTGCGGGGAGCGACCTCGGTTCGATGAAATCGGGCAAGTGGGACGCCGGCGATCAGTGGTTGAATCGCATGAAGGAAGACGCGGACATCCACTGGAAGGCGCTGCTCCGGCACTACCTGACCAAGAAGCCACTAATCGCCGCGGTCGAAGGCTACGCACTGGCCGGCGGCACCGAGATTCTTCAAGGCACCGACATTCGGGTCGCCGGCGAAGGGTCAGTGTTTGGCGTGACCGAAGTGCAGCTTGGCTTGTTTCCCTTGGGTGGGTCGAGCGTGCGGCTGCGCCGCCAAATCCCCTACACCATCGCAGCGGAGATGCTGCTCGCGGGCCGGCGGCTTAGCGCGGAAGAAGCCCTACACTACGGGCTCATCGGCCACGTCGTGCCCAAGGGGCAAGCACTCGACAAAGCCCTGGAGATTGGAGAACGGGTTGCCGCCAACGGCCCCGTTGCGGTTCGCGCGGTCAAGCAATCGCTGATCGAAAACGACGGCGTGCCTGCAACGGAGGCCCTGGCCCGCTCCTTGGAGATCGGGCAGCCCGTGTTCAAGACAAAGGACGCCATCGAAGGTCCGACGGCCTTCATGGAGAAACGCAAGCCAGTGTTTCAAGGCTCCTGATGGCGCGAGGCGAGGCAGCGCAGCGCAATGGGAGCACACGGGAGGTCATCCTGGAAGCCGCGGAGCGCCTCTTTGCGGAGCGCGGCTTCGTTGCGACGAGCGTCCGCGACATCGTGGGCGAAGCGAGCACCTCCGCACCGAGCCTCTATCACTTCTTCGGCAGCAAAGAGAACCTCCTCGTCGATCTCATTACCGACCGCCATGCCGAGTACTGCGACGAGCTCGAAGCCGACCTGGCCTTGGCGAAAACCTCATTTGAGGTCTGCCAACGCTTCGTGAAGTTCGTTCTCACCAACATGACCAAGCGCCCGACCACCGCGAAGTTCCTCCTGGGAATCATGTTTGGGCCTCGGCAGAACATTCCGGAAGAGCTCGTGGGTGAAACGCTGATGCGTTCCCAGCAGATCGTGCAAGCGCGTCTGCGTGAAGTCACCGTGGGCGTGTCGGAGTCGCGGATCGTGTTCGCGCGGATGATGCTTCTCGGGATGGTCACGCCTGCGGTTTTGCTTTTCCTCACGTCGGGCGTTCAGTCATTTTCACCGAAGTTGCCGGGCTGCATCGCACACCGCGTCATCGGCATGATGGGCGATTCACATCCGGTTTGCGCGTGGCCGACCGTCGGTGAGGTTTCCTGAGGCGATGACCGACCCTTTTGCACTTCCCGCGCCTTCGCTCCGATTCGAGCTGCCCAATGGCATGTCGATCGCGGCGGATGCCTACGGCGACCCAAGCCACCAGCCGGTACTCTTCCTCCATGGAGGCGGGCAAACGCGGCATGCCTGGGGAAACAGTGCAGAGCTGCTGGCTCAGCATGGTTTCTACACGATCTGCATGGACCACCGTGGTCATGGCGAGAGCAGCTGGGCGCGCCTCGGTGAGTATCGGGTCTATCACTTCGCCGAAGACTTGCAGCACGTGATCGCGCAACTCGATCAGAAGCCGATCTTGGTGGGCGCGTCGCTGGGCGGCATCGCTTCACTTCTTGCTGAAACCGAACAGGAAGAGTCCGTTGCGAAAGCTGTGATTCTGGTCGACGTTACGCCTCGCCTCGAAACCGATGGTGTGGCTCGCATCATTGGTTTCATGAAGGAGGGCACGTCGGGGTTCGATTCGCTCGAAGAAGTCGCAGATTCGATCGCGGCGTATCTACCCCACCGGAAACGACCCAAGGACCTGTCTGGCTTGGCGAAGAATCTGAGGCGGGGCGAGGACGGACGGTACTACTGGCACTGGGATCCAAACATGCTGAAGACTTGGGAGCCGGGCCGCTACACCGAGGAGAACGATCGCAAGCTGAAGGAACGACTGCAAGAGGTCTGCAACCTCGATGTCCCAACGCTGCTCATTCGTGGTCGCCAAAGTGACCTGGTGTCGACGGAAACCGCCGCAGAGTTCCTCGACATGGTGCCGCATGCGGAATACGTCGACCTCGCGGACGCCCACCACATGGTCGCCGGCGACCGAAACGACGCTTTCACGGATAGTGTCAAAGAATTCCTTCTCCGACACTTCGCATCGGGGAACACCGCAAACGCTCGAGGCGGATTGAAACCATCGGTGCCGGGTCTATAAGAGGGACATGACCAAGAAGACAGCGCTCGTGACGGGAGCCGGCGGCGGCCTCGGTCATGCAACGGTGGAACGCCTCGTTGCCGGCGGGTGGAAGGTGTTCGCAGCCGACATCAGCAAGGACTTGCTCCGCGATTCGATGCATGATCCGGATGTGCTTCCGGTGGTGATGGACGTGACGGACTCGCAGAGCGTCCAGAGCGCATACGATGCCGTCGCAAGCCAGACCGGTCGCCTCGACGGGATCGTGAACTTTGCCGGGGTGATGGGGATCGGCTCTCTGACGGACATTCCTGAAGAGCGGCTCGCAAGGATTCTCGACATCAACGTGATGGGCACGTATCGAGTCAACAAGACCTTCCTTCCTTTGGTCGAGGCTGCCAAGGGCCGCATCATAAACATCAGCTCCGAGACGGGTTGGCAAAGCGCGGCCCCGTTCAACGGGCCCTACGCGATGAGCAAACATGCGATTGAGGCCTATTCGACGGCGCTGCGCCGCGAGCTCGCGCTCCTGGGGATCAAGGTCGTCACGATTCAGCCCGGCGCTTTTCGTACCAGCATGGTAGCGGGCATCGAAGACGCCTTCACCGCGGCAGAAGCCGAAACGCCGAAGTTCGCTCAGGCGCTTCGCAAGCTCAAGGGGCTCGCCGGAAAAGAAATCGAGTCAGCGCGCGACCCCGACATCCTGGCTCAGGTCATTGAAACCGCGCTGACGACCAAGCGCCCCAAACCGGTCTACTCGGTCAAGCCCGACAAGCTGCGATCGGCGATCGAGAAGCTTCCGCTACGAACCGCCGATCGGCTTTATCTCGCCGTCTTGCGGCGCGCGCACAAGGGATAACGCCCGTGGCGACGGACATCGTGAAGATCAAGCCCAAGCCCGCCGGGTTGGACAAGCCCTACGTGGGCAAAATCATCAAGACCATGTCGACCGTGCATCTCGCGCTCTACCGATGGACCGGTGGCTTGCTCGGGTCGAAGTGGCGGGTCGGCAGCGCCTTTCCCTGGGGCATTCCCGTGCTCTTGCTGACCACCACCGGACGCAAGAGCGGCCTGCCGCGGACTTTGCCGCTGCTCTTCATCGAAGAAGGCGACAAGATCATCGTCGTGGCGTCAAAGGGCGGGCTTCCTGGCGATCCACTCTGGTACAAGAACCTAGTCGCCACCCCGGAATGTGAAGTTCAGATCAAGCGCCACAAGATGAAGATGAGCGCGCGCACGGCCTCGCCCGAAGAGCGAGAAGCGCTTTGGCCGAAACTGGTGGCCCACTACCCCGACTTCGCCAGCTACGCGACCTGGACCGATCGGATCATCCCGGTGGTGATTCTCGAGCCGGCTGGCTGAGCCTCAGCTTTCCGAAAAGCGGACAGTTCCCTTCTCTTAGTCTTCGCAGACTCTCAGCGTGACTTGGGTGTCGGCGCCGCCGATGAGCTTGGTCTGGCAACACAAGCGGACTTTGTCTGGTGTGTCCCCGAAGATGTCCAGCACTTCGAGCTCGAACTCGTCGGCGGTCGAGAGGGCCTCGCTGCCCTCTACGACCTCGACCCTGCACGTCCCGCAGGTCGCCGCTCGGCAGGAGTAAGGAACCTCCGCTGCAGGGTTCGCGTCGGTGATGTCCATGATCGCTTCGCCCGGTTCGGCGTCCGTCTCGAAACCGCTGGGCTCGAATCGTACCCGAATCGTGCTCATGCTTTGATGTGAATCGGAAT
>CAMYMX010000377.1 GCA_947259605.1 uncultured Polyangiaceae bacterium
GAACTTGGAAGGCTGAGCAGGTCGAAAAACCCGAGTTCCGGATTCACGAAGTGCATCGAACGGAGGTCTTGTGATGGGCAGCTACGCGGAGCTCTTCATCAAGGCCGTCTTCGTCGAGAACCTGGCGCTTTCGTTCTTCCTCGGGATGTGTACGTTCCTAGCGGTCTCCAAACGGATCGATACGGCCCTTGGCCTCGGGGCGGCGGTGGTTGGCGTTCAGCTCATCACCGTTCCAGCGAACACGTTCCTCTACAACTATGTTCTCAAGGAGGGCGCGCTCGGGTGGGCGGGGCTTCCGGACATCGACCTGAGCTTCCTCGGCCTGGTCACCTATATCGGCGTCATCGCCGCGATGGTGCAAATCCTCGAAATGGTGCTCGACAAGTATTTCCCGCGGCTTTTCCATGCGCTCGGCGTTTACTTGCCCCTGATCACGGTGAACTGCGCGATCCTCGGCGGCAGCCTGTTTTCCGTGAGTCGCGACTACACGATGGGCGAAAGCGTCGTGTATGGCGTCGGCAGCGGATTTGGCTGGGCCTTGGCCCTCGTGGCGCTCGCCGGCATCCGGGAAAAGCTCAAGTACAGCGATGTGCCCGCGGGCCTCCAAGGCCTGGGCATCACATTCATCATCGTCGGTCTGATGTCGTTGGGCTTCATGGCCTTTGCCGGGATTCAACTCTAGGAGGACAGGAGCGTGGCACTTCAAATCGTCCTTGCAGTCGCTGTGTTCACCGGGATCGTCGTTTCGCTGTCGGCGTTGATTTTGGCCGCGCGCTCGAAGCTCGTCGAAACCGGCAGCGTTCACATGCTCGTCAACGGCGACAAGGACTTCGAAGTAGCCGCGGGCGCAAAGCTCTTGGTCGCCCTCGCGAAAACCGGCCTTTACCTGCCGGCCGGCTGCGGCGGCAAGGGGACCTGCGGACAGTGCAGGGTGAAGGTGCTCCACGGGGGAGGCCCTCTGCTTCCCACCGAAGAGTCGATGGTTTCACGCAATGAGGCGTCGCAGCACGTTCGGCTCGCCTGCCAGGTCTCGGTTCGGGAAGACATCCGCGTGGAGATTCCCGAGGAGGTCTTTGGCGTTCGGAAATGGGAGTGCGACGTGCGTTCGACCCACGGGCTCAGCACCTTCATCAAAGAGATTTGCCTCGAGCTTCCGGCGGGCGAAGACGTGCCGTTTCGGGCAGGCGGCTACATCCAGGTCGAGTGCCCACCGTACCAGGCGAAGTTCGCCGATTTCGACATCGAGGGGACGTACCGTGACACCTGGGATGAGTACAAGCTCTGGCGGTTCGAAGCGGGCTGCAAAGTCGAGACGACACGAGCCTACTCGATGGCCAACTACCCGGAGGAGACCGGAATTATCCTGCTCAACATCGGCATCGCCCTACCGCCGCCGGGCGCGCGGCCCAACGTGCCGCCCGGCATCGTTTCGTCCTATCTGTTCAGCCTCAAGCCTGGAGACAAAGTCACGATCGCCGGGCCCTACGGGGAGTTCTTCGCGCGGGAGACCGAAAACGAGATGGTGTTCATTGGTGGGGGCACAGGCATGGCGCCACTTCGATCGCACATCTTCGACCAGCTCAAGCGCCTCAACACCAAGCGTAAGATTTCGTTCTGGTTCGGCGTTCGAAGCAAGCGCGACCTTTTCTATCACGAAGAGTTCCAGCGCCTGGCCGACGAGCACCCGAACTTCACCTACGTGGCGGCCCTTTCCGAGCCCAGGGACGACGACGGTTGGGACGGCGCTACGGGCTTCATTCACCAGGTCGCGTACGACATGCACCTCCGGGAACACAAAGCGCCCGAGGACTGCGAATACTACATGTGCGGTCCACCCTTGATGATTTCTGCGGTTCAAGGGATGCTCAGGGATCTCGGTGTGCCCGAGGAGAGCGTCATGTTCGATGATTTTGGGAGTTGAGGGGATGACCTACGTGCTCAGCTTCTTCGTGTTCGCACTCGCCCTCGGCGGCTTGAGCGTCGGGCTCCTTGCCGGTCGCGGCGGCATTCGCGGTACATGCGGCGGGCTCAACAATCCCGACGGAACGGGGTGCGGGACCTGCGGCCGGGCTGCGAGCGGTGAATGTCCGCGGAAACGAGCAGCATGAACCCGGTCAAAGGAATGCGAGTCCGAGACATCATGGTGACCAAGCCGGTGGTCTTCACGAGCGACACCGATCTGCTCGACGCGGTGTCCACCTTGGTCGACAGACATATTACGGGCGCGCCCGTGGTCGACGCGCGGGGAAACCTCGTTGGCCTTCTCACCGAGCGTGACTTCTTGAGGGCTGCACTGGTGGCCGGCTATCACGGGGAGCGCGGTGGGTGCGTCGGGGACTACATGAGCCGTGACGTCGAAGCCGTAAACGCGGACGACAGCTTGCTCGACGTGGCAACGCGCTTCATCGAGACGAAGCGCAGGCGGTATCCGGTCATCGAAGACAACCGGGTCGTTGGCGTGGTCGTGAGGCGAGACGTGCTTCGTGCCGTAATGCGCGCATTTGACTTGCGTGGTGCGGGATGAACAAATACGTATGGCAGGCCGCATAAGGCTCTGCCACGATGCCGCACAGCAATGGACCCCGTTACATCAGAGGCGATCGATCTGATCGAAGTCGCATACGAACTCCACAAGTCGGACGCCGATTGGCTTTCCGGCCTGATGGACACTGCGGCGCCGATGATCGATCACGGCCTCGGCATGTTCGGCTTTGCCTTCGTTCGGCCGCACGGCGGCGGTGGTCGAGATGCGGTGATTCAGGACATGCAGCTTCGATCGCTTCCGCCGGACTTTCCTGAGCGATTCGTCGCTGCCAGCCAAGCGCTGTCCCCCGAGTTCGTACGAGCGGTCACGCCGCCGGGCTACGCCGGCACCTGGAGCGAGATTGCACGAGACCACCCCGAGGAGTTCCATGCTCTTCTCGAAAAGCTCGGTTACGTGGACCTGTTCGGCATTACCGCGATCGACCCGGACGGCGTCGGAGTCGACATCAGCGCTCCGCTCCGAGAGACGATGAAGCTCAGCTCGAAATCGCGCGAGCGCTGGCAGATGCTCGGCGCCCACATCGCCTCCGCCTATCGTCTTCGCCGCGCAGTGATTCGTAGTGAAGACGATTTGGATGACGATGTTCATGAGCTTCCGTATGGCGCCGAGGCTGTGCTCGACGCGAACGACCTCCGAATCATCGAAGCCATCGGGCCTGCGAAGGATCGCAACGCCGCCCAGATCTTGCGCAGGGCTGCGCGGCGGGTCGACAAAGCGCGCGGTAAGTTGCGTCGGGATGACCCCCGCAAGGCACTGGAGACCTGGAAGGCGCTCGTCCGCGGGCGTTGGAGCATGGTGGACTGGTTCGACAGCGATGGTCGGCGGTTCGTGCTTGCCAGGCCCAATCCGCCGAAGGTGTTTGACCCTCGCGGCCTGAGCGCGCAGGAATGCCAGGTCGTCACGTTCGTTCTTTTGGGCGATACGAACAAGGTCATCGCCTATCGTCTCGGACTGTCGCAGGGGCGGGTCTCCGTCCTGCTGAAGTCCGCGATGCACAAGCTCGGTGCGAAGAGCAAGGCGCAGCTGGTCCAAAAGCTCGGGCCTCTCGGCGTTCCGACGTTCACGAACGGCGAGTGGGCGGCCTAGCCAGCGATGGCGGCGCAGGGCGAGCTGCAGCCAAATCACGGCAAAAGCTGGTCAACTCGGCTGCCTGAAGAATTACGTATGGCAGTTTTCGAGGGAGCTGGGCAAGCTGTCTCTAGCCCCTTGGACGACGTCACCTCAGGTGCGATCGATCTGATCGAAGCGGCTGCGCCCCCAGGCTATGCGGGGACTTGGACCCAGCTCCTCGATGGCTATCCCGAGGTGGCCAAGGCGTTCCTCGAGAAGCTCGGCTACTCGGATTTGCTCGGGATCCTCGCGGTCGACCCCAACGGTGTAGGCGTTCACATGAGCGCGCCGCTGCCACGTGTGACGCGGCTCAGCAAACGCTCACAAGAACGCTGGCAGATGCTTGGCGCCCACATCGCTTCTGCATATCGACTTCGCTTAGCTCTGTCCGAGAGGGGCGCGCACACTCAAATCGGTGCAACAGGGCTTCCCCACGACGCCGAGGCGGTGTTTGATGTCAATGGCTTTCGTGTGGTCGACGCCGTCGGCCCGGCGAAAGAGGCGAGCGTCGCCAGTCTCCTCCGCCAAGCTTCGCGCGTGGTCGATCGAGCGCGCGGCGAGCTCCGCGAAGCCGATCCGCGTGAAGCCCTCGAAACCTGGAAGG
This sequence comes from uncultured Polyangiaceae bacterium, assembly GCA_947259605.1. GTDB lineage: Bacteria > Myxococcota_A > Polyangia > Polyangiales > Houyiibacteriaceae > SG8-38. Next base: position 4,260 of record CAMYMX010000377.1, read on the forward strand.
C
>CAMYMX010000378.1 GCA_947259605.1 uncultured Polyangiaceae bacterium
CCTCGAGCCTGTCGATGGGGCTCAGATCGGTGAACAAGCCCACACCGAGATTGACGAACTTGGTCAAGCGAAACGCGCTTCCGATCCGGCCGTTGACGACCGGCTGCAGATCGATGTCGAGCTCAGGGGTGCGCAGGCGCCACTGGATGATCAGATCGGCCTCGACCCAGCCCCAGTTCCCGACGTACGCGATCCCAAAGCGGAAGTTGCCTGGCTCGACACCCCACCAGCCGCCACTCGCCCCCCGGGACTCGGCGCCTCCGGCGGCTTGGGCGTTGCAAGAGGGATCGTCCGACGGGTCGCAGGCCGGAAGCGGAGGCACGGTGTCTGCCGGTGGGCTCTGCCCAAAGGTGTCGGCGAACCGACTGAGGAGCACGAAGGCAAACGAGGGAGATGCGACGGAGAACCCGATGCGAACTTCCGGAATCGGGACCCATTGGATGCCGGCTTTGAGCTGCAGGCCAAAACCGGTATCGGTCGTCACTGTGCTACCCATGGCAAAGCCCGCCTCTCCCCCGTCGTAAAAGATCGCTTGCGTCGCATCGAGGCGCGCCGTGGCAACGACGATGTCAAACGCGCCGCCCACCCGCACCTTCTGCTTGTTGCCAAACGTCCCGGCCAAGCCGCCGCTGATGTGATAGAAGTCGATCTTGGCGTTTTGGCCGCCGACCGCCCTCGCCTCTGGCGTGATGCCGGACGCGGTGGTGACCTGCTCCGTGACGAACGAACGGCGAATGGAGCTGTTGAAGAGGCCGACGCCGAGCTTCAGGTTTTCTCTGAGCTTCAAAGTGAACGTGATCGCCTGAGGGATGACGGTGAAGTTCACCGTTTTGCCCTCACTCGCGGCTCGAGGGTCGGCGTCGATCGTCAGAAGCCCCGGGACCTTGACGACCTGGATTTGCATCGTAATTCCGGTGAGCTCGAGCGACGCCTTGCTGATGTTCGCGATGCCTGCCGGATTGTACCAAAGCGCCGCGCCGGTATAGGTCATGGCGACGACGGCACCGCCGGTGAGCGTGACGTCGAGCCCCGCGTTGACCTCGTCGCTGTTGCCAGCCCAAGCCGTCGCGGGAACCAAGAGGAGGGCCACAAGCACGAAGACCTTGGCTTGGCGCATGACCGGAGAATACACGAAAGCGTCTTTTTCGCCGGCGCAAAGTTTGCAGTTGCGCGATCGCCCGATCGGAGGGTAGCAAGAGGCAGAATCATGAACCATCGCTACCTGCGTACGTTTCTCTTGGTCGGCCTCGGGCTGATTCTCGTCAGTTGTTCCATCACCCGCGTGAAATGGCGCATCAAATGGAACAAGGGGATGGAAGAGAGCAAGGCGGCATTCATGAGTGCCCCACTTCCGATCGAGAAGAAGCGTCAACCGAACATCATCCTGCTCGTGGCCGACGATCTCGGCCCGTACGAAGTGAGCGCCTACGGCGTCGAGCACATCAAGACACCGAACATCGATCAGATCGGCAAGGACGGCGTGGTCTTCGAAGAGGGCTACGCCACGGCGCCCACCTGCGCGCCTGCTCGCGCCGGCCTGATGACCGGCCGCGTGCAAAACCGCTACGGCTTCGAGACCCAGGTGATGGAATTCTATCCGTCGAATTACGTCGAGTACATCTCCGGCCGATGGCTGGTCGACACGGGCGAATTCAAGGTCAAGGCCAAGCCTTCCTTCCCGTCCGCCTGGCAGGTGCACAAGCAGGGCGTCCCGCCGTCCGAGATCATGCTCTCGGAGATCCTCCACAAATATGACTACGACACGGCGCTCATCGGCAAATGGCACCTCGGGGTGCACCGCGAGCAGGTGCCCTCGGCACGGGGCTTCGACTACCAGTACGGCTTCTACGGCGCTTCGTCGCTGTACACGCCAGAGGAAAACTGGTCCGGTGTGATCAACCACAAGCACGAGGCGTTCAGCGCGCAGCATCAATGGAAGACGGGTCGCAAAGGCGAGGCGGCGATGCTTCGCAACGGCGAAGAGATCGAGGAAGATCGATACCTGACCGACGCGTTCCGCGACGAGATGATGCAGTACATGGAGGAGAAGAAAGACGAACCCTTCTTCATCTACGGCGCGTTCTCGGCGCCTCACGTGCCCTTCCAAGCGCCCGTCGAGTACTACTGCATGTACCCGCACGTGGAAGACGAGAACAAGCGAGTCTACTACGCGATGATCTCGTCCCTCGATGACGCGATCGGCGAGATCCATCAGAAGATCAAGGACCTCGGCATCGAAGACGACACGCTGATCTTCTTCATCAGCGACAACGGCGGCGCTTCATACACCCACGCCACGGACAACGGTCCACTCAAGGCCGGCAAGCTGACGCAGTTCGAAGGCGGCATCCGCGTGCCATTCATGATGAAGTGGAAGGGCAAGATTCCGGCCGGCACGCGTTACAAGTACCCGGTGTCTTCGACCGACATCTTCACGACCTCGGTCGCCGCGGCGGGAGGCGTCTTGCCCGATGACCGCGAGTACGATGGCGTCGACCTCCTTCCCTATGTGACCGGCCAAAACAAGAATCGCCCGCATCAATCGCTGTTCTGGCGAGCCGACCACATCTGGGCCATTCGCGACGGCGACTACAAGCTCATTTTGAGCACCCGCGACGGCTGGGCCGAGCTCTACAATCTCATCACCGACCAGTCCGAAGAAATCAATTTGAAGGAGCAGATGCCGGAGCTCTACGACAAGCTCCATGAAGAGCACGAGGAGTGGCAGAAGAACAAGCTCAAGGTGAAACCGATGTGGCCCCGCATCATGGACAAGCGCTTCGTCATCGACGGCAAGGACTACTACTTCCCGGCCTAAGGGACTGATTCAATGAAGAGACTCATCCCTGCCCTTGCCCTTCTCACCCTTTGCACTGCGGTCTGGTTCCCGCCGAGCTCGGCGTCCGCCGTCCCGAAGATGGACGTCAAGGTCGCCGTTGGGGTCGGCAGCACGACGCTCGTACCCCGGGTTCCCAGCATCGACCTGTACTCCACGGGTCCGCTAGGCCCTGGTGACAACCCCGTGTACGAAGGAACGGTCGGCGGCCGCACGCGAGGCACCTTCACAAACTGGGGCATGCAACTAGCGGCGCGGGTCACCGCGGGGAAGATCTTCGGGGAGATGGCGATCGGTTTCAGTCGCTTCTATTTCACCGTGGGCGAAGAGCTCGAGCTGATTGCTGAGCTCGAAGGCAACCCATTGCCCATAGAGATCCGTGGCCAGCAGGCGAGGATGAACCAGCTCGAGATTCCGCTGACAGCGGGCTACGTCCCGTACAAGAACCCCTATTTCAAGATCTTTCTCTATGGGGGCTGGGTGAGCACCTTCAACCTCCGCGGCTTCGTCGATTACAACGGGAACCGCAAAGCTCTGAAATTCAAGCCCAAAGACATCCCGGGTTATCCGCTCGCAATCTACCTCGCGGGCTTGCGTCTGGGCACGCAGTTTGATCTGGGTCCGCTGAACTTCGATTTCAACTACACCATCGGGATGAACAGCCTCACCAAGACGGATTTCCGGACGAACACGCATGTGTTCAAGTTCTTCTTGGGATGGCTCTTTTAGAGCTTGCTCGGACGCGCCGTTGGCGCGCCAGTGTGTCCCACCCCACCGCCCGCACGCTAGCGCCTACCCCACCACCCCCACACTAACGCCTAGGATGGCTCTTTTGGAGCCGGCTGTTCTACGATCCCGCTGCGCCGAAGAAGGACTTCACTTTGTCGTGGAGCTCGTGCAGGTGTTTGCTGGCGTGGTCCCGCTGGCCCGCATCGAGCAGGCCGTAGACGAACAGCAGGGCTTGACGCCCTTCGGCTCTTCGCGCTGACGGCGGCCGGGCATTCGGGCCCCAGTCTTCGCGGTTCTTCCATTCCTCCCACATCGCGTCGCGAATCGTCGCCGCATCGGGGTGGGTTCGCGCCAGCTTGGTGAACCGTGCGACGCGCCGCTCATCGGCCTCGAGGCGCGCGGCTGCCTCGTCGGGCAAGTTGGCCACGTAATTGCGAAGCGCCGCTTCTTGCCCGTCCGCGAGGCTCCCTGCCCAATCCTCCACGGCATCGACGAACTGGTCCTGGCGCTTCTCGACGCGGTTTTCGGAAGGCTCGGAGAGCTCTTCACGGGCCTCTTCGAGCCGCTTTTCGATTCGCTTCTCGACGAAATGGATCTGATCGTCTCGAAGGGTGGCCATGATCGGTGCGGCTTCGTCGATGATGGCGCCCGCCACGGTGTTGATGAGGCCGT
>CAMYMX010000379.1 GCA_947259605.1 uncultured Polyangiaceae bacterium
CGCTGAGCGACAACATTCGGGTCCACATGATGCTGGACGTCTTCGACAACTTGGTGTTGGGCTCGACGCCGGATGTGAAGACGGTCGATCGCTTGGGGCAGATCCCGGGCCGTGTGCCAGGCGTTCCCTTCGACAGCCTGACCCAAACGCTCCCGCCCCCCGAGTCGTTTCGAAATACGGTCGGTGACAACATCTACGTTCGTCGGGCTTGGGGCGAGGTCACGAACAGCACGATCGGCCAGCTTCGCTTCGGCAGGATGGGGCATCAGTGGGGCCTCGGGATGCTCTGGAACGCAGGCGTAGGGACCAATCAGCTCGACACCGTCCTCGACTCCGACTTCCAGTCCGAAATCGATCGCATTCAGCTCATCGGCAAGTTCAAAGGCATCTTCTTTGGCGTGTCTTGGGACTTCGCGAGCAAGGGCTACATCTTCGACCCCGTTGCTGAGATCCAGGCGATTCCAATCGATGCGAGCACCTTGGACGACACGCGGCAGTGGAGCTTCTTGGTTGCGCGACGCATGGATCCGCTCGCGCAAGAGAAGCGTCTCGCACGGGGCAAGTGGGTGATCAACGGAGGCGCGTACTTCATCTATCGCTCGCAGTTTCTTTCGACGGTCGGCGCGCCCTTGCTCGGGACGTACAGCGACGTCGAAAACGCGTTCGTTCGCCGGGACGCCAAGGTCTACATTCCCGACGGCTGGCTGCAGGTCTTGTGGAAGGATCTGCGGCTCGAAATCGAGTTCGCGGGCATCTTCGGACAAGTCCAGAACATCGCGCCGACGGAGTTTCCGCCGGCGGCCGAGGGCGCCAAGTTCAAGCTACGCCAGTGGGGATTCGCGTTCGAAGGCGAATACCGTTTTCTCGGAAAGAAGCTTGGGATCTTTCTCAAAGGCGGCGCCGCCTCGGGCGACCCCGATGTGGTTGGGCTTTCGCAGTACGAGGACCTCGCGACCCAGCCGGTCGGGCAAAAGACGGTGTCGAATCTCTCGTTTCACCCTGACTACCGGGTCGACCTAATTCTCTGGCGCCGCATCATGGGGCGCATCGCCGGGGCATATTACCTGGCGCCGGCGATCAGCTACGACATCATCCGAACCGACTTTGGCAGGGTGGTTGGGGCTCGGCTCGACTTCATCTACAGCCGCGCGATGTACCAGCAGCAGACTTACTCCTCTGAACCGAACCTGGGCGCCGAGATCGACCTTGCCATCTACTATCGGACCGAGGACGGGCCGAAGTTCACCGACGGCTTCTTTGCCGCCGCCGAGTTCGGAATTTTGTTCCCCCTGAACGGACTCCGCTACCTCGAGGTCGACGGCATTCGTGAGCCCGGCACCGAGGGCCTCGGCATCAGCCGCGCGCTGACCCTGCGGCTGATTCTCGGTATCGAGTTCTGAGCCGAGCGCGGACTACTCTTGGAGCAGGGCTTCCGCTTTGGCGGCGAGCCGCCGGCGCCTGCAGCCCTCCGCGAGCACGATGCCCCGGAGCTCGGCGAGCGCGCGCTGGAGCTCGTCGTTGACGATCATGTAATCAAAGAACGGATAGTGCCCGATTTCCTCTCTGGCCTTGTCGAAACGGAGCTGACGCGATTGCGCATCGTCGGAGCCGCGGCCGTCCAGCCGGCGGCGAAGCTCGGCCATCGAGGGTGGCAAGATGAAAACGCCGATGGCGTCCGGGTACTTCTCCTTGATCTGGCGGGCGCCCTGATAGTCGACGTCGAACAGGACACCGATCTTTCGCGCTGCCCTCGCGATGTCGATCTCGCTCAAGCTCGTGCCGTAAAGATTGCCGTGGACTTCGGCCCATTCGGCGAAGCCATTCTCGGCGATGATCTGGCGAAAGGCTTCCTCGGTCACGAAGTGATAGTCCTGGCCGTCCACCTCGTTTGCACGAGGTTTGCGCGTGGTATGCGAGACGCTGAACCGGAGCTCGGGAAACTCTTGGAGCAGCCGGCGGGTGATGGTGGTCTTGCCTGCGCCCGATGGTGAGCTGATGATCAGCAAGATGAGATCTGGGTCGGTCGACGCAGCGACACTCATGGAACTCCCCCTCCGATGCGATCCGTATCGCGTCAGCGCACTCGGTCAAAGCACATTCTGCGCTTGTTCTCTCATTTGCTCGATGCAGGCCTTCAACGCAATCACGTGGGGCGTCATCGTCCCGTCCTGCACCTTGGACCCGATCGTGTTGGCCTCGCGCGCCATCTCTTGAAGCAGGAAGTCGATGCGCTTCCCGACCGCTGCGCTCGAATTCTCGATGAGTTCGAGCATTTGGCCGTGATGGCTCTCGAGGCGAACCAGCTCTTCGGCGATGTCGGAGCGGTCCGCCAGTACGGCGATCTCCTGCTCCAGTCGCGAAGGGTCGAGCTCGGCGTCGACGCCGACGAGCAGGGCCTCTAGGCGATCACAAAGGCGCGTCCTGCGGGCTGCCAGGAGCTGCGGAGCCGCAGCTTCCAAGGCTTCGATGCTCGTGCCGAGCTCAACGAGCCGCGCGGTGAGCTCCGCGGAGAGGGCTGCTCCTTCGTTCTCACGCATGGCCATGACCGTGTCGCAGGCTTCGGCGGCGGCCTGCTCGAGTGCCCGCCCGAGCTCGCTTTCGTCGACCGTGCGGCTGATGACGAACAAGTCCGGTACCGAAGAGAGCAGGGCGAGTGGCAAGGGCTCTTTGGGGCTGAGCGCGTCACGAAGCGCGGCGAGCTCCGCGTAGACCATGCGCGCGCGATCGACGTCGAGTGTCGGCTGCGGAAGCGTCTGGCCTTCGAACCGTCCGGTGACATCGACGCGGCCACGCTCGAGGCGCGCGCGAATCACGCGTTCTACGGTAGGCGTGCGGCTTTGGATTCGCGATGGCAGGCGCACGCGAACGTCGAGGAAGCGATGGTTGACCGTGCGGATGTCGAGCACGACCTGTCCTTCGCCGAGCGCTGCGCGCCCGCTTCCGTATCCGGTCATGCTCCGCATGTGATACCTACTCGAGCCCGCGCTTGTGCTTGATCTGGTCCATCACTTTGGCGTACTCCACCTCGAATGCGGAGGTGCCCTCTTGGAGGTTTTTGATCTTCGAGCGCACTTCAGCGTCGAGGCCCGTTTCGACCTCCATGTGGCGGCGCAAAATCGGCGTCATCTTTTTCCGCAGCGTGGCGTCGTCGGCGTAGATCTCGATGACGTTGCTGCTGTGGAAGAGCATGTTGAGCAGTTGATCCACCAGATAGGGGAGAACTTCATCTTGCTGAGGGAAGCCCATCTCTTTGGCGAGCCGCTGCCGCATTCGGCCGAGCTTCGAATAGCCCAGGCCTTCGCGTTCCATGCGATCTTTGGCCTCGTCGATCATCTGGCGCTCGCGTCGGACGTACTCCTTGAGCACGGCTTCGAGGTCGAGTCGGACCTCGGCCACCTCCTCGACTTCGATGTCTTCCCCGGCGGTGAGATCCCGGACGAGGTCATCGACTATCGGGCCAATTTTTCCTGAATAAAGTCGCATATTTATGATGCCGGCCCAGGACCTTGCGAGAATCGCTTCCGAATGCGGCGACACTAGCGAAGGCGGCGCGCTTGGTCAATACGAAGGAAAAAGTGCCCCGTAAAGTGATTTTGTGAATCTACGTCTTGACGGTAATCCTGTATTCGTGCACCATACCGTTAAGGCTGTAAGTATGGATTCTAACGCTCCCGCACTGCAGAACGGCTCCGGCGCACGACGACTGCGCACGACGGAAGAACGCCGTACGAGGATTCTGTCCCGTTGCAGGGTTTTCGAGGCACTGCCGCCCGGACTTCGGGAGCAGGTCTTGAGCGGAAGCGCGCTGGTCGACGCCGATCGCCGTGAATCCCTTTGCATGCCTAGCGACCCTGCGATCTTCGCGATCGGCAGCGGTCGAGTTCGGCGCGTGCGCCGCACACCGGAACGAGAACTGACGCTCGGCTACTACGGCCCAGGCGATCTGGTCGGCGAAATGTCGCTGGTCGATCCCGAAGCGCGTCTCGAAACGGTGGTTTTGGATTATGTGGAAGCGCTACGCATTCCGCCGCGGCTCATCAAAATGGTGATGAACGAGGACCTGGAATTCGCTTCCGCTATGCATCGGTTAATGGGGGAACGCCGCCTGCTTGCAGAACGGCGGATCGATGCACTGCTCACGCGAAGCGTAGAATCGCGTGTTGCAGAGTTTTTACTCGATGCGTCTTCGAGGCACGGTATTCCTGATTCACGGGGAATCCTGA
>CAMYMX010000380.1 GCA_947259605.1 uncultured Polyangiaceae bacterium
CCGCGATGTCGTCGAACAGGGTGACCACTTGGGTCGGAGAGCTCTCGATGGCGCGAGTTTCTTCTGGCCACCATCCGTGATAGTAACGTTGTCCGCGCTGACCATGCGGTCGCCTCGAGGTCGACGAGCACCGCCCATACCTCTTCGGGGGTGCCGTTCACGGTCGTGATCGTCGTGATCCGTTCCGCGGCCTGGTCGATGAAGTCGGTATCACGTGGAGTGAGTGTGAACATGGCTGTTCCTAACATCAAAGGCCCTCTTGGGTGATGGCGAGACTGTGCACTCCGCCGCGGCCGGCACTCGGCTCAGAAGGCGTGACGCTCAACCCTCGACACTGACGGTCACCGCAGGCGTCGGCCCGCCCCCTATTGAGGGTCTTCAGAGCAACTGGTTGATCGGCGCGCCCCCACTCGGTAGAAGGCACTATGCGCACGGTTTCTAAGCTCGCCCTCATCACGGGCGCGTCCAGCGGCATCGGGGCGGCCACCGCCAGGTTATTGGCTGCTGACGGCTATCACGTGATCCTCGTCGGCCGGCGGAAAGACGCGCTCGACGCGGTGGCTGCCGACATCGGAACCTCCGCGATCGTCGAACCGTGCGATGCCGCCGACGGCGACGCAGTACTTGCGATGGCCGACCGTGTGCGCCTGGAACACGGCGTGCCTGACGTCATCATCAACAGCGCCGGTGCAGGCCAATGGAAGCGCATCGAGGATACGACGCCGGCAGAATCGGTCGCGATGATGGGGGCGCCGCACTTCGCCGCCTTCAACACGACCCATGCCTTTATGAAAGACATGCTCGATCGCGGAAGCGGGCTGTTGATCCACATCACCTCCCCGGTGTCGCTATTCCCATGGCCTTCGTCCGTAGGATACGCGGCCGCACGATGGGCGATGCGCGGTATGCACGAAGCGCTTCGTGCAGACCTTCACGGGACCGGTGTGCGAAGCTGCCACCTGGTCCTCGGCAAGGTCTCGAGCGAGTATTTCGAGCACAACCCCGGCGCCGAAGAGCGAATTCCCGCGATCTCCAGGACGATTCCGACCCTGACCCCTGAGGAATGCGCGCGAATCATCGCAAGGTTGATGCGCCGACCTCGCGCACAAGCGGTGTATCCGTTCATGCTTCGCATGTACTACTGGATGTCTCTCGTGTTCCCCGGGGCCGTTCGCACGCTGCTGCGAGCGACGGGTTACCGAAGCCGAGATTGAGCTATCAAGAGCGGTGAACGCTATGGGTTGCGGGGGCCAGATTTGAACGGACGACCTTCGGGTTATGGGCCCTATGAAGGATCCGAAGGCCTAGCTGAAGCGCCCTCACTCGACCCCCACACCGGCATCAAACCAGATCCCACGGCTGCGACCCACATCGACGTGGAAGAACGCTGCGTTCGGGAAGCACCCTACCCGTGCAATGAGCCGAGGACGTTGCACGAGGAACCGTTCGATGTCGGTGCAGTCGACGTTGTCGATGCGAAGGTCGAGTGCCCTGCCCTGCGCGTGGCTTGATGACTTTGAGGTTCGGTGAGGATCGGCGTAGCCGTGAACGATGGTGATGGTGCGATCTAGAAAGGCCTGGGCGAGCTCTGGCGTGATGGGAGCGAGCCGGGATCAAGCGCGAGTTCTGGCGCAACTGATTCGCGGAGGGGATAACGCCGCGCACCCGCTGCGTTTCCATAGCCCAAAAGCAAAACCTGCGCCTGCAATCGGCCAGCGACGAAAGAATTACGTATAGCGCGGCGCGGTCCGGCGACCCCACGTTACCTACGACCGGGTGAGGAGGTGGTCATGCGGTATTTGATTAGTCTTCTGTGCGCGCTCACGCTGTTGGTCGCTTTGCCTGAGCGAGTAGCAGCACAGACCGATGAAGAGGCCGCGACGAGCGCTGCCCCGGCTGTCCATGCGAAGTATCATCTGCCACCGCAGTTTATGTTGCGGGCGAGCTATTACCTATACCTCGATGCCGCTGCCGACACTGAAGCCGCGTCCGACCAGACCCAGCCCAATGCGGAGAAGCCCAAGAGCGCACAGGCGGTTGGGGGAGTCGCAACCTCCGAGTCAAACCTAGAGGAACCTGTGTCCTCCCCCGCACCAGCGAGTGAAGTGCCCGACATCGACACCCTTAGTCAGAGATCCATTGAGCATTACGAGACTGAGAGTGAGCAGAGGGGGAAACAGAGAGGCACCAAGGGGCGTAGTCGAGGCGCAAAAGCCGGTATCGCGGTCGGCGTAATACTGGGAGTTGGCCTTGTGGCTGTGGGGATTGGCGCCGCAGTTTTTGCTGCCAACTTTGAGCTCTGAGCGACGTCGGTGCGTTTGAGGTGCAGCCGTAGCAACTAGCTGCAAATGATCATGCGTGTACGTCAATCATTCTTGACGTGCGTATGCCCCGACCGATTCGGTGACCCCGTTCCAAGCAGCCCCGGCCTCGCACGAGACGCGACTTGCTACGCGTCTTGTCGGTGGCTCGCTGAAGATTGGCTTGGCCCCGGGCATGGAGCGCCAAGCGTGCGAACGGATGAATAGCGGTATGCGGACGCATGCGCGTTTCACTCGAGCCCTACAGTGGCGTCAAACCAGATCCCACGGCTGCGACCCACGTCGACGTGGAAGAACGTAGCATTCGGGAAGCACCCTACCCGTGCAAGGAGTCGGGGGCGTTGTGCGAGGAAGCGTTCGATGTCGGCGCAGTCGACGTCGGGGATGCGAAGGTCGAGCGCCCTTCCCTGCGTGTGGCTTGTGGATTTCTAGGTGCGGCGAGGATCAGCGTAGCCCTGCACGATGGAAATTGTCTTCCCGGGAAATGCCTGAGCCAGCGCGGCGAGCAGGCGGGCGAGTCTCCGGCCGGTCATCCTGAGTACCGAAGAGTGGCCTGAGCCATGAGATCTTGCTCATCTCGACGCGCCGTGCCCGAAGAAGAGCATCCTGGGAAAGAGCACAGCGTTTACGGGCTCGCTGGACTCGATGTTTGATCGGCTGCCTGCAAGGCTTCCAGCTCGCGGCGCGCCGCTGCATGGCCTCGCCGCATGAAGTCGAGCCATGGGCGCCGATCGATGAACTGCTCGTAGAGGCGGATTCCTCGGATTTCTTCGTAGGGCAGCGGATGCATCATCAGGCAGCGGTCTTCTATTCGGCGAAGCTGCATACGCGCCGCCTCGAGGTGTTGGCACTGCTGGGTTTGGGGGCTCACGCGGAGGATGCTGAAGGTGGCTTCGTGCCAACCCGTGTGGTCTTCGCCGCTGAAGTTCTCTGGATAGAACGCATTGACGCCGATATAGAAGTCGATTTCGGGGTGGTTGTCGACGAGTGGGTCGACCGGGAAGACGTTGACCACGCCACCGTCGCCGCACTGCGCGCCGTCGACCTCGAAGGGGCGCATGAACAGCGGCAGGGTGACCGCGGCGCGGACGACCTGGGGCAGCGGCATCTCGGGCCGCGTGCGGGTGCCGAGGTAGAGGAGGCGGTTGTGGTCCATGTCCCAGATGTTGGCGTAGAAAGGGATCGGCAACGTGCCGACGGGGGCCTGGCCCAGGCGCTTTTCATAGAGCTGGCCGATGGCCTCGGTGTTGAGCAAGCCGGTGAAACCTCGCCCTAGAGCGAAGGGCAGCTTGAGGAGCTCGCGCCAATCTGGATCGATGTACTCGCTCTGCCGAAAGCTGAGCAGGAAGGCTGCGGTCTGCTCCGCGTCGAGCCCAGCGGAAAGCGGAGCGAGGGCCATTGCCGAGCCCGAGCAGGTAGATATGCCGCCGATCTCGAGCCCGGCTTCTTCGAGCGCGCGTGCAACTCCTACGGCGCAGACCATCGCGCCTCCGCCACCGGTGGCGACAAGCCCGACGCGCTTCCCCGCCAAGGCCGGCACACGCAGCGGTGCAAAGCGGGGGAAGATGTCGCCGTCTAACTCGGGTGGTTCTTTGGGCGATACGAGGAGCTTGGCCGCGCGTAAGAACGAGCGGTCTGCATCGAGATCCATGACATCGGCAACGCGATGGAAAGCGTGCTTCACGGAGAGTGGCGCGAGTAGGCGTGCGAGCATAGAGCTAGCGTGGGGTCGGCGTTCGGACGGGGCCATACGTAATTGTTTCCCGACGCGAGGCAACCACATGCAACGGCGTTCGCGCGCGCGATATGTCCGCGTAGGCTACGCCGCGGTGCCGGTCGGTTTCGATGTCGGTGAGGGCGGCGAGGAGTACTGAAGCGGCGTTTCTGGGTTTGGTTCGT
>CAMYMX010000381.1 GCA_947259605.1 uncultured Polyangiaceae bacterium
CTTCAACAGAACGATTCAGCGCCTCCAGACGAGCCAGTTTTTGGGCTGGCGTCATTTGACGCAGCGCCGCGACCATTACGTGACGTGCTTCGGGGGAGGTGTCCTGTTCAAACGGGCGCACTGCGGGATGGTAACACGAGTAACGCTCCCTTCGACGGCTCTCTTACCCGATTGGGCCCATTCGGGCTCCGAATCGCGCGGTACTAGGTGTTATGTCGCGCGGCTGTTTCGCCTAACTGCATCTCCACTCCGTCTCCCTGCATCTCACGAATCCCTTTCTTCGTTGTAATGGCCTCGTTCCCGCTCTCGTCGCTGTAGGAGTCGAATCGCACGAGCGTCGCGGTGTGCGGCGCGACTGGCAACGAAATGACGCCACGTGCTCGGTGATGCGCTTGGTTTGCGAGGCGAAGCTCCGCAGTCAGCACACGCCCCGTGCAACTTTTCGGGGCCCAAAACCGAGTACAGGGTAGTGGAAAGGAACTTTCGATATGGATGACAAACGTCGATCAGAGAGAAGTCGAGACGTGAGGGACCCGCGGGTGGCGCACCGTGTGCCGAAAGCGTCATTCGGTGGCGCTACAGGACCGCTGCTGACTGCGTTCTTCCCCGAAACGATTGAGAAAACCTTGTGGGGGAGCCTCTTGCTGCGGATTAAAAGTCCGCTGCTCTACCAACTGAGCTAACAGCCCAAGTACCCGAAATCCCGGATATCCAGGGACTTTCGATAGTCCCAATCTTCAAAGCTCGAGCCACCCTCTCGGCCTCGCGCTCCTGGAGCGGCGTACCCACGGTCCGCTGCGCCGGACCCCTCGAATCCACGCGCCTTACGGCTAGCTGGTGAATTCGCGCGTGAGGAACGAGTGGAGTTGTTCGACACCACCTAGAAGAGAACCAGCGATAACGAGGCCGCCAACGCCGCAAACACACCGAGCGCGATCCAGAGCGCGCTCCAGTTGACTGGTATCTCCGAGCTCCCAGCGGGAACGGGTTCTGTGCTTGGGTCGAGGTATGGGTAGAGCCGATCCATGGCTGGAGTGGAGATGGACGTTGCTTCGGCCAGTCCGCGCATCTCATCCGCGATGGTCTTCATCTCATTGCGTGCTCCGAGCGCGTGACCGATCTTGATACTCGTCGCGTCGCCCTCGACCACTCGTCTCATGAGGACCAGGAGCAGCGGCTCGGGAAGCCATTGGAAGATCCTGTGGCTCTTCGGTGTGATGGGAATACCGTGCGCGCCTAGGACGCTGTAGCCCTCGCGAATCGCTCGGAGCATGAGCACCAATGCATCGCGAGTGCGCGCGAGCCGACCGGCGTCCACTCCCGCCATGTACAGGGCGTTGGCCGTGGGGCTGATCTCGGCGACGTGGGTCTTTAGCCACGCATCCATGTTCGAACAGATCGACACGGGGAATCCAGCCGCTCCGAGGGCGTTCGCAATCGCATCGACCCGTGGGGACCTGGTGCCGTCGAGCTCGCCGATCGTCGTGGGCTGTTCCCTCGCAGGGACGATAAGATAGCGGGTGCTGTGATCACCGGCTACCGCCGCGGCACCGGGAAACCCGAGGAGCACTCGCTCGCGGCCGAGGACTTCAATCATCTCCTCAGGGCCGGCGGCGTTATTGCCGAAAAACATGACGCTCGGCGTCTGCCGGTTTTTGGCCAGTATCGGCAACACTTCCGAAACGCGGTTCTTGGGCAGGACGACCAGAACGAGGTCATAGGCGTCATCCGTGTCGAGCCGACCGACGGCTTGGACGCGAACCGTGGTCTCTCTGCCTGTAGCGACGTTTTCGAGCTGAATCCCATGTTCACGGATGTCAGCCAAACGCTTCTCCCTCGCCAGGATGGAGACGTCCTGTCCAGATTCTTTCAGCAGACCCGCGTAGAGACTGCCGATGTTGCCCGCTCCGTAAACTAGGATTTTCATCTGTCCCCCTTACGGACCGACTCGCAGGTCAACCCCGGTGCGGTTGTTTCACCGGCGATCAGTGGACCGGCGCTCGGCCCCGTGCCTTTTTCGGGTCGCGCATGTCCAAGAGAGAGACACCCACGCCGTACGTCACGAAGTGACCGGTGGGACGAATCTCGATGATGCAGTTCTCGGCGATGGTCCCATGCTGGTCGATCATCCGTCCCAAGAGGGTTTCGAGGAGCTTCGGATCGACATCGCTCATCGGAAGCACACGCGCAGTGCCGCTGAAGGCGATCGTCGCTTCGGGGATCTTGATCCAGGGCATGAACGGAACGCGCTTTGCAATCGTCACATTGAGCGCGACTTGGGGGTTGAGCAGGATGTGCTTCGCCTTCCACGAATCTTTCGCCGCCCGGACGTATAGAACCCGGTCTATCGGGACATAGACGATGCCTGCAGAGCGGGCCTGGCTTTTGGGATTCACGTAGGAAAGCACGGCGAACGAGCGCTTTTCGATTTCCTTCCAAACGAGGTCCGAGTCGATGGGAGCCGGCATGGAAGCAGTCGTAGATCTGCGTCGTCTCGTGTCAAGGAGAGAGCCCGACGACGTGGAACTCAACGAGAAGCTGGCGGTGCGGGAACGCTCTACAACGTTGACCGACCTCACGGTGCGCACGGCGGCAAAACGATCCGCGGGACCTTGGTGCCGTGGGCCTCGAGGGATTTCCCGAGCGCTTCGACGCCGGGCAGATACCCCTCGCCGTTGCAACGTGTCGTCGTGTATGCAGTCTTCATTGAAACCCGGGCCGTCGCGCTTCCGGCGATGATGTGCCGACGTGAATTTCCCTCGCTCGACCGCAGGCCTGAAGTCTGGGTCCGGCAAGCCTCCTCTTCTTGCGGCAGATCGACGCAGAATTTGCGCCTCGGCGCTCGGTGATCGGGCGGCGTGCTGAGAGGTTCTGACCTCGAGATTGGCCATCTTCGAGTGCATTCTCCACCATGGTGCTCGCGCAGATCGCCACCCACGCATCGTGGCCCGGTTGTTGCTTTCTGTGTTCTTGCTTCGGGCATGCCGGGGCTCGACTGATCGACATGGATACAAGTCAAGAGCGTCGTCGTATGGTGAAACGTCACGTGGAAGCGCGCGGCGTTCATGACTCCGCGGTGCTCGACGCCATGCGTGCCGTGCCGCGCGAAGCGTTCCTTCCAGAGAACTTGGCGGAGTTCGCCTACGATGACACGCCCCTGCCCATCGAAGAAGGGCAGACGATTTCCCAGCCTTTCATCGTCGCGGCGATGGCCGAGGCGTTGAAGCTCGGGCCGCATGATCGGGTCCTGGAGATTGGCACCGGGTCCGGCTATGCGGCGGCGGTTCTCGCCGAAATCGCCGACGAAGTCTATACGATCGAGCGTCATCGCGTGCTGGCTGACCAGGCCGAGCGTCGGCTGAGAGAGCTCGACTATGAGAACGTGCACGTTCTATGCGGCGACGGAACGCTGGGATGGCCCGAACAAGCGCCGTTCGACGCCATCCTCGTCTCCGCGGGCGGGCCGGAAGTCCCCCGCGTCCTCGTCGAGCAGCTCGCCCCGGGCGGCCGAATCGTGATTCCGGTTGGACCCGATCTGCGAGACCAACGCTTGCTGCGCGCTACCAAGGACAGCAACGGACAAACGGATATCGAAGATCTGGGTGGGGTCCGTTTCGTGCCACTGATCGGCGCCGGAGGGTTTGCGGAGGGCGCAGAGGCGCCGAGCCAGAAGCGCGTGCCGCGTCCCGAGATCCCAGTCGCGCATTTGATTCGCGAAGCCTGCCAACCGATCGCGGACATCGGCGAAATCGAGCTCGGTCCCTTGCTCGAGCAGATCGGCGATGCACGCGTCGTGCTTCTCGGCGAAGCCAGCCATGGCACTTCGGAATTCTATCGAATGAGGACTCGCATCACGACGGAGCTCGTCATGCGGCGCGGCTTCAACCTCGTTGCCATCGAAGGGGACTGGCCCGACGCAGCCCGCATTGATCACCATATTCGCGGGCTGGACTTCCCCGTTCATGAAGATCCACCGTTCACTCGTTTCCCGGCTTGGATGTGGCGGAACCGAGAGGTTCTCGAGCTGGTCGCATGGCTGAAGTCACACAACGAGCTGATCAAAGATCCTCAGCGTCGGGTGGGATTTCACGGCCTCGATCTCTACAGCTTGTACAAGTCACTCGATGCGGTTCTTCACTACTTGAACGACGTCGATCCGAAGGCGGCGAAAATCGCAGGGGAGCGGTATGCGTGCCTGTCACCCTGGGAGCGCGAC
>CAMYMX010000382.1 GCA_947259605.1 uncultured Polyangiaceae bacterium
GAGATTTCCTTGGCCGTCGTCGGGCTCCCGCTTCGGCTGGACGGTAGCGAAGGGGAGGCGGCCCGGCGGGCGAGGGCCTTCGGCGAGGTTCTCGGCGAGGCGCTCGGCGTGGAGGTGGTATTTTGGGACGAGCGCTTGACCACGGTGGCGGCAGAGCGTTCGCTGCGAGATATGGGCCGGCGTGGCGTCAAGAGCCGTGAAGTCGTCGATCAATCTGCCGCCACCATCTTGCTGCAAGGGTATCTAGACGCCAATTGAGGACGGAGCGTGGAAGGACCGGAACAGCCCATCAAGGTCGAGAGCGACGTTGGAGCAACCATCGCTCGAGCCCTGAGTCTCCTGACGCTGATCGCCGTCTTGGGGCTGCTCGCCGCGCTGGGTTGGCTCTTCATCGTCTATCCGGATAGCAAGGGTCCGTCAGGGTACGTCGAGGAAGTCGTAATCGAAGTTTCCGAAGGGATGACCCTTCGCAAGCTCGCCAGTCGGCTGCAGAGCGAAGGCGTCATCGATAAACCAGGCGTCTGGTGCCTCTACATGCGCATGCGCGGCCTCGACCGGCACCTTCGACAAGGTAAAGTTCGATTTCGGGTGCCGATGACGCCCGAAGAGGTTGCGCGCTACGCGACGACGCGCCTCGGCCGCATCCAAATTCGACTTCTGATCCCCGAAGGCTTTTCGAGATTTGAAATCGCGGCGCGCCTCGATGAATACGGCGTCTGTGATGCCGAGGAGTTTCTCGATGCAACGGAGGACGCCGCGATTCTCGCGAGCTATGGCGTCGAAGCCAACGACGCCGAGGGGTATCTCTTTCCTGACACTTATGAGTTCGACGACCAGACCAAGCCCAGGCGAGTCGTCGAGCGGATGTTGGCGAACTGGGCTCGTCGGAACGAGGAGCTCGAAGAGAAATACGCGGCGGAGCTCGCCAAGCTGAAGGGCTGGACGACGCACGACCTCGTGACCTTGGCTTCGATCGTCGAAAAGGAAGCGGCCGTGCCGGCCGAACGCCCGAGGATCGCCGGCGTGTTCTGGAACCGACTCAACTCCAAACGATTCCTGCCGCGCCGCAGGCTGCAGGCCGATCCGACGGTTCAATACGGCTGCATGGCGGTTCCCGAAGCTGCGCCATCCTGTGCTGGCTTCGACGGCCGAATCACCCGGGCGATGTTGGACGATGCTGAAAACCCATACAACACCTATCGGCACTCCGGCCTGCCGCCCGGCCCGATCAGCAATCCGGGGGCGGCTTCGCTGGCCGCGGTGATCGACCCCGAAGCGCACGACTACTTTTACTTCGTGGCGCGCGGAGGCGGCGAGCACCACTTCAGCAAGACGCTGCGTCAACACAACATCGCGGTCCGGCGGAATGGCCAGCGATGACTCGACGTCGGCGCCCGCAGAGCCCTCTGTTTGCGGAAGAGGACCCGCAGCTCGGCCTCTTCGACCGTGCGGACGAAGAGGCCGCCGAGGCGACCGACGACATGTACGGCGAGCTCGAATCGATTCGAGAACGGTTGCCGACAAAGCTTCGCTTGGGCACCTCGAGCTGGACCTTTCCCGGATGGGCAGGGCTCGTCTATCGGCAGCGCTATGCCAATCAACGTGCTTTCCTTCGGGATTCGCTTGGGGAGTACGCGCAGCACCCGCTGATGCGCACAGTCGGCATCGATCGCGGTTACTACACTCCGGTTGCTGAAGAGGAGCTGGCCGCCTACTCGAGCCAGCTGCCGGATGACTTCCGTGCGGCGATGAAAGTATGGCAGCGCGTGACGATGCCCGGGTACCCCAGGCACCCTCGCTACGGTGCGGACGCGGGCAAGGAGAACCCGAGCTTTCTCGACCCGCAGCTCTTCGCACAGGCCGTGAACGAGCCGGCTCGCGCTGCATTCGGACGGCACATGGGCCCGTGGATCGTCGAGATTGCCCCCTCTCCGTCGCCCCTCGATCCGACTTGGTTCTGTGAAAGGCTCGACGCGTTTCTTGCTGCTGTTCCCCGCGACTTTCCGTTCGCCGTCGAGCTTCGTGATCGGAGGCTCCTGACACCCGCCTATGCCAAGACGCTTCAGAAGCACGGCGCCAGCCACGTGTTCAACTACTGGTCCCGGATGCCGCGCATCGCCGATCAAATGCGCACGGACGGGTTGCTAGAAGCTACGCCGCTCGTCGTTCGGTTGCTGCTCCCGCCCGGGCAGCGCTACGCCGATCTCAAAGAGGCCTACGCCCCGTTCGACCGCTTGGTCGCGCCTCAGCCCGAAATGCGTCAGGACGTCGTTAGACTCGTTCGCGCAGCGCTCGAACGCGAGATCGAGTGCTACGTGATCGTAAACAACAAAGCGGAGGGCTCCTCTCCACTGACCGTGAGGGCCCTGGCCGAGCTACTCGTCGACTAGCTTGCTCCCCGGAGTAGCGAGGCTATGTTCCTCGGCATGAGCGCGCCCAAGGCAGAAAACCTCACCTGGCACATCGGCGAGGTCGACAAGGAGGCCCGCGCGTCGGCGCATGGGCATCGTGGCGCGGTCCTTTGGTTCACCGGTCTTTCCGGCTCCGGCAAGAGCACAATCGGGCATCGAGTCGAGCGAATGCTGATCGAGCGCGGCGCCTTCGCGTACGTTCTGGACGGCGACAACATTCGCCATGGGCTCAACAGCGACCTCGGCTTCGCTCCAGAGGACCGAGTGGAGAACATTCGACGCATCGGAGAGGTCGCGCGGCTTTTCGCAGACGCCGGCGGCCTCGTCCTTTCGGCCTTCATCTCGCCGTACCGCAAAGACCGTGACCGTGTGCGCGGGCTGATGGGCCCGGGCGAGTTCATCGAGGTGTTCGTCGACACCCCGATCGAAATTTGCGAGGCGCGCGACCCCAAGGGCCTCTACAAAAAAGCCCGGGCGGGCGAGATTTCGAACTTCACGGGGCTCGATGCTCCTTATGAAGCGCCGACGCGCCCGGAGGTTCACCTCGAAACCGCGAATCTCAGCGTGGACGAAGCCGCGGGTCTCGTGGTTCGCTATCTCGAAGAACAACACATTCTAGGAGAATCCTGATGCCTTCTCGCGAGGAGATGTGGGAGCAAGTCCCTGAAGAAGTCGACCTGGTGGTCATTGGCGGCGGCATTACAGGCGCCGGGATCGTCCGAGATGCCGCGCGCCGCGGCCTGCGCGTGGCGTTGTTCGAGCAAAACGACATCGCGTACGGGACGAGCTCCCGGTCGAGCAAGCTCATCCACGGCGGCCTCCGTTACCTCGAGAGCTATGAGTTCAGTCTCGTGTTCGAGTCGGTGAGCGAGCGCCGCGTCGTGATGGACCTCGCACCGCACCTCGTGAACCCGCTCGCCTTTCTGTTTCCCGTCTATCAGGGCGCGCGCAAGAGCCTGCGCATGATTAGCGCCGGCATGTGGCTCTACGACGGCCTCGCTCTGTTTCGTTCTCCAAAGCGGCACAAGACGCTAAAACCCAGTGAAGTTGCGACGGAGGAGCCACTGCTCAAGCAGGAGGACCTGCAGGGCGCTCCGGTGTACTACGACTGCTCTACCGACGACGCCCGGCTCACGCTCGAAACGATCATCGATGCGACCCGAAATGGCGGTGTCGTGGTCAGCTGGGCCCGCGTCGATGCGCTCACCAAGGACGACCAAGGCCGCATCTCGGGCGTGGTCGTGAAGAACCAGCGCGACAGAGGCCTTCGAGAGGTGAAGGCACACACCGTGATCAACGCTACCGGTCCGTGGACTGATGAGGTCCTCGCGATGAGTGGCCCGCGAAAGGGCAAGGTGCTGCGGCCGACCAAGGGGATCCACATTGTCGTCGAGCGCGAGAAGCTGCCGGTCGAGCACGCGGTTGTGCTTTTCCACCCCACCGACAAGCGTGTTTTGTTCGCGCTGCCCTGGGGCGAGCGCACCTATGTGGGCACGACCGACACCGACTACGAGGGAGCGCCAGGCGAAGAGGCGGCAACCCTAGAGGACGTCGACTATCTGATCGCTGCGTCGAACCATTATTTCCCTACCAAGCAGATCAGTCGGGACGACGTGATCTCCACGTGGGCAGGGCTTCGCCCACTCATTGCGCCGGAGCCCGAAGTCGGCGAGATGTCGGAGTCGCAGGTCAGCCGGGAGCATCAGATCTTGATCGGCGAGGACGGCCTCATCACGATTGCGGGCGGCAAGCTCACGACGTACCGGAAAATGGCCAAAGAGTGCGTGG
>CAMYMX010000383.1 GCA_947259605.1 uncultured Polyangiaceae bacterium
GCCGTGGCCGCGAATGTCCGGCGGCTGCGACTCCAACTGCACGACGTGACGGAGCCGAACCCGAAGCTCCTGAGAATCTTCGATGACCACGACGCGCTCGTCATCCGAAGCAAGCGATGCCAGCGCGTTGAGGAAAGACGTTTTTCCGGATCCGCTGCCACCCGCGATGATGACGTTGTGCTTTCGTTCGATGACCGATCGAAGCAGAATCGAGGCGTCGCGGGGAACTGCCCCCAGCTCGACAAGGCGTTCCAAGGTCAACTGCTGACGGCGAAAGCGCCTGATGCTGACCACTGGGCCGGATGGAGCGGCAGGTGGAATGACTGCCTCGACTCGCGAACCATCAGGAAGTCGAGCCTCTAAGATGGGTTGCTGCGAGTTGAGCTCTCGCCCCACGAATTGTGAGAGGTTTCGTAGCCCGGACATCAGATCGTGCTCTGACGCAAAGCGGCTCCCCGTGAGATGGAGTCGACCCTGTTTCTCGATGTAGATCTGGTCGTGACCATTGATCATGATTTCACTGACCGCATCGTCTTCCAAGAATGGGATGACTGCAGCGAATAGCGACGCGACGGTTTGGTCGAAGACATGACGAGGAATGCTCATGGCCCGTCCTGCACCCCTTGGCCCGCGTCGAACGTGTAGGGCATGGGCTGCGGTCCCATACCCGCTTCGGAAACTTCGCTGAGAATAGACCGCGCTTCCGCCGCGTGAGGGCCTCGAGGCATGAGCTTGAGGTACTCCTCGAGCTGTGCTTTCGATTGACCTCCGTCGTTTCCGCTACGGCGATACAGCATGGCCAGCCGGTAGTGAGGCAAGGGGCTCTCGGGGGCCGCTCTCACGACTTGCTCCAGCTCCAGTTCCGCGCGAGTCAGATCTCCGAGCGCTTCATAGATACTCGCCACGACGAGACGAAGTGGCCAGTGTGCGGGGTGGTCGCGAAGGTACTGGGCCGCGTGGCGCAGCGCGGAATGATAGCGGCTTGCTGCCACGCACACTCGCACCAGCCAATAGATCGCGGATGCCTCGTCGTATCCTCGCTCTCGCGCGGCGGTCAGGTATTGCTCGGCGCGTAGGAGGTCCCCTGAACGCGCATGCGCGACGCCGACGAAGAAAAGATCCTCCGAAGTGACGGTGGTGAGCTCAGCTTGGAGCTCGGAGCCTTGGTGGAGCGTCGCGTGATGACAGCCGCCGATCATCGCGAGGTACGGTGGGAGCACGAGCCAGAGTGCCTTGCTAGGTCGTCGTGCTTGCGCGAGCGGCGATCTTTCCGACGATCTCGTTGAGCCATTCGACATACCCGTGCCTCCTCACGTGCTCAGTCAGTAGAAGTAGCCGATGTATCTCGCTGAGCGCGTCAGACCATCGACTCTGGTCGAGCGCGGTGACCAGATTCAAACGCGCTGCCGCGTAGTCCGTGTTGACTCGGGCGGAGAACGCCGTGAGCAAACGACCCACGCGCGCTGCGTCGCGCTGCGAGCCAGCGGCTCGATAGCAACTCAGGGCTTCACGGTAGCGCTGCACGGCTCGAACGCCGTCGCGTTCATTGTATGGATAGCGGTCCGCGCGCAGTAGGCCGAGCTCCTCCAAGCGTCGACCGTTTGGGAGAGGCTCGCCGTGCGACGGACAGACGGCTACATCGACGAAGAGCTTCGGATAGTCGTAAAGAGTTTGCTGTTTGTGGCCGGGCGCCGCCCGGCCACGGAGCCCCGCTGCAAGCGCCAAAAGCGCGCATGCTGCAAACAACCCGACGACGCCGTAGCGCCGGACTTGGGAGATGACTGTCATGCCGGTCCAAGCCCTCCCGTCATGAAGCGAACGACTACCGGACCGAGAAGCAGGACGATCACGCACAGAAAGATCAACGTCATCGGACCAAGGAGCATGAGCGCGGCCTCCGATGCGGTTTCTTCGGCGGCGATACTGCGCCGTAGACGTTGCGTCTGTGCCTGTATGGTCAAAACGCTCGCGAGGGGGCTCCCTTTCTCTTCGGCCTGGATGACGCTGTTGACGAATTCGCGGACCTGGTCGGTTGGAATGCGGGCAGCGAACCCTTCCATCGCGCTTCGCCGAGTGTGGCCGAGGTCGAGCTCCTGCAGCACTCTGGCAAACTCCTCGATCACGGGATCGCTGGGATTTGAGGCGCTATGGACGATGCGTCGGAGTGAACCCGGGAAGTCCAGTCCCGCACTCATGCACATCGACGCAAGCTCGACCGACGCCGGAAGCCCGCGGCCAACGCTTCGTGCTCTTTGTTGGGCGACCCCCCTCACGCGAAGCCAAGGGAGAAAGGCCCCTATGCACAGAGCGCCAAACGCGAGCAGCCAAGACATCTTCAGAAGCTGGCATGCAATCAAGGCCCCCCCTCCGAGTCCTAGGCTCGAGAGAAGACAAAGCGCGATCAACTCATCATCGGAAAGCCCGAGGTAGTCGCCGGCATGAGTCAGTGAGCGTCGGATGTGCGCGCGCGTTCGCTCCATTGGAAGCAGAGCCAGCCAGGCCGCCAGCAGGCGGACCGCCGGCTCAACAAAGGAGAAGAGAGCGCCCTTGCGCAAAGCCTTGGTTCGATTGAGACCCCGGGCACCCAAGGTCGGCCGGTCGGCCAACGGCATCTTCGCGAGCTGGAACGTGAGACCCGACGCGCCTCCCAGAACTGCGGCAAAAACGAGGGCGAGAACGACATCGAGCCGGCCGATCACAGGTCGGCCTTCGTGATGTGATGGGCCCAAACCGTGGCGAAGGTCCACGCAAGGGCACAGGCGGTGAGAATGGCCTGGCCGATGTGCTGGTTCAGCATCGGATCGAACCAGGACCTGTCGAGCCATGCGATCATGACGCAGAGAAGGAAGGGGACGGACGCCAAGACCAGAACCTGCCCGCGGCCTTCGGCTGTCTTGGTCCGAAGCACACCTTCGAGCCTGGCGGATTCTCGAAGCGCTGCCGAAGCGTGCTCCAAGGTCCTAGAGAGGTCGCCGCCAGTCTGCCGGGCGACCACAATCGTTGCGAACGCTCCCGAAATCACGGTGCTGTCGATTCGTCGCGCGAGGGCGCCAATTGCGCGGTCGAGCGGCGCACCGAGCCGAATCTCCTTGACCAATAGGTCAATCTCTATGCTGAACGGCTTCGGTACCAGGGGGACGGTAGACGCAATGGCTTCTCCGACGGAGGACGTCGCTTTGAGGGCGTTGGCCAGCATCAGCAGCCAAGTGTCGAGCTGACGTTCGAGTTGCGCGACCCGCGCAACATGCCGCTTCCACAAGACGAAAGGCGGCGCCGCGGCTGCGATTAAAAAGCCGAGAGCTACCGCCGGGCTACTGCTGACGGCGAACAGCCCAGCAAACGCTGCGCTGGCGATGAGTTGTGCAAGGGCAATCTGCGACCCTCGGTACGGCAGCAGAAGAAAGCTCGAGTGGCGTTCGAGGCGAGCAGCATAGCGTAGCCATTGTTGCTGGGCGAGGTTTCCCTCGATGGAAAACAGAAGATACGAAATGACTGCGCATCCGCCGACGAGGAACGCCGCGGAGAAAAGCAGAAGAGAAAAGGCTTCGAGCTTCACAAGAACTCCCCACCTTCGATGAGCCCCTGCGTGATGAACTCGTCCAAGAAGCTCGGAACGTAGCCCGTCGTTCGGTGCTCGCCCAAAACCTCACCAGATGCACTGGTGCCGGTTCGGTGGAAGACGAAAATATCGTGGAGAACGAGCTGGCCGTCATCGCCTAACTGGCCGACTTCGGTGACCGAAGTCAGACGACGGGAGCCGTCGGAGAACCTCGTTTGTTGCACGACGACGTGAAGACTTCCGGCGACCTGCTCGCGGATCGTGCGGGGGGACAAGTCGAGGCCCGCCATCATACAAAGCGTCTCGATGCGTTTGAGCGCTTCGGTCGCGCTGTTCGCGTGCGTCGTCGTCATCGAACCTTCGTGTCCGGTGTTCATCGCCTGCAACATGTCGATCGCTTCTCCGGCGCGGCACTCACCCACGATGATTCGGTCCGGTCTCATTCGCAGAGCGTTCTTGACGAGGTCCCGAATGCTGTACTCGCCACAACCCTCCAGATTTCGGGGCTTCGATTCGAGCGAAACGACATGCGGCTGATCCAGACGAAGCTCCGCAGCGTCTTCGATGGTGACGATTCGCTCGCCGGCTGGAATTTCGGTAGAGAGGACATTGAGCAAGGTCGTCTTTCCGCTGCCGGT
>CAMYMX010000384.1 GCA_947259605.1 uncultured Polyangiaceae bacterium
ACCCAGGCGCCGAAACGAATGAAGTCTCTCGTCATGGGAGCCTTCTTGATGAGCGTGTCGATCGGCAATTTCTTCACCGCAGCGGTGAACGTCTTCATTCAAAACGCCGATGGCACCAGTAAGCTCGATGGTCCATCGTATTATCTCTTCTTTGCAGGAGCGATGGCGATTACTGCGGTACTCTTCGTACCCGTTGCGGTCTGGTACAAGGAACGAACCTACATTCAGGACGAATCGTGAGCACCATCGGCAAAGCGCGGGCTTGGATCGACATGGACCCCGATCCCGAAACGCGGCAGGAGCTCCAAGCACTAGTCGATCAGGAAGACGTCGCCGCGCTCGAAGAACGCTTCGCTGGGAGGCTGGAGTTCGGCACCGCGGGGCTTCGAGGATTGCTGGGCGCCGGACCATCTCGGATGAATCGAGTGACCGTCGCGAGGGCGACCGCGGGTCTTTGTGCCTGGTTGAAGCGAGAAGTCCCCGATGCGGCCTCTCGCGGCATTTGCGTGGGCCGCGACGCCCGCCCCAAGAGCGACATCTTCGAGCGCGATGTCATCGAAATCGCCACCGGCGCAGGCATTCCCGTCTGGAGCTTCAGCGAACTGGTGCCCACCCCGGTCCTCGCGTTCTCAGTGTTGGAGCTTCGCGCGGCTGGCGGCGTGATGATCACCGCGAGCCACAACCCGCCAGGATACAACGGGTACAAGGTCTACTGGGAAAACGGTGCGCAGATCATTCCGCCGAATGACCAGGGCATCGCCGACGAAATTGAGCGGTGTCCTTCCCTCGAACAGATTCCCAGGCTCTCGGTCGAGGAAGCGAGGTCCCGAAAGTTGCTCCGCGACGCCGACGACCTGCGCCAGCATTACGTCGAGCGTATTGCCGCAGAGGTTCGCGACACTACCCCTGGCGCTGAACTCCGCATCGCTTACACGGCACTTCATGGAGTCGCCGAGGACACGTTTCGGAGGGTGCTGGCTCGAGCGGGCTTCGCGGATGTACACAGCGTAAGCGAACAGGCACGTCCGGACGGCAGCTTTCCCACGGTTGCCTTTCCCAATCCAGAGGAACCCGGCGCGATGGACCTAGTTCTCGCTCTCGCAAACGACGTCAATGCCGATCTTGCGATCGCGAACGACCCTGATGGCGATCGTGTGGCGGTTGCGGTTCGTGGCCCGCGGGGGTTCGAATCGTTGTCGGGAAATGACATCGGTGTGCTCTTGGCGAACGATTTGTTGGAACGGCATCTGGGCTCGGGTCAACCGGTCGTGATTTCCACTTTGGTGAGCAGTCCGATGCTCGGCCCCGTCGCGGCGAGCTACGGCGCCCGATGGGAGCAGACCCTCACCGGCCACAAGTGGATCCAAAATCGTGCACTCGAGCTCGAAGAGGAAGGCTACGTCTACCTATTCGGGTATGAAGAGGCGCTTGGTTATGCCCCCTCTTCGGCCGTCCGTGACAAAGACGGCATCAGCTCTGCGCTGCTTCTCGCCGACATCGCGTCGCGCCTCAAAGCGCGAGAAGCGACGCTGCTGGACGCGCGGGATCAGCTCTGGCGCAAGCATGGTTTCTTCGCGGACCGCCAGGTCTCGGTGCGCTTCGAGAGCGTGGACGCCCAGGCACGGATGAACCGCATCGTCGATCGCTGCCGTGAAAGCCCGCCGCTCGCAATCGGCGGGCAAGCCGTACTTCGAATGCTGGATTTGGGGCGCCAGCTGCAATGGACCCCGCTCGCTGTGAGTCCGCTGGTAGGGCGAGCCGCGAGCAACCTGCTGGTTTTCGAGCTGCAAGGCGGCCATCGAGCCATGATGCGACCGAGTGGAACCGAGCCGAAGCTCAAGTACTACTTCTACGCGGCCGCGCCGGCGCGACTGAGCCACAATCTCTCCGAAGCAAGAGAGAAGTCAGTCGCAGTGCTCGAGCGAATGGTCGACGACCTGGTCAGTCAGTCCAACGATTGCTGAGCAGCGCGCGGGCCATCGCATCCCAAGCCAGCGATGCACGAACCAGTTCTTTGGCTTTTCGGGCAGCGGTGCGGTGGCACGGAAGCGGCGGGCGGCCGTACGAATTGGGCGGCGGTAGCGCCGCGGTCAGCTGACGGGCTTGGCGTGCACAAATCTCGGAGCGCTGGCGGCACAGCGCGATGATGTCGTCGGCCGGCGTGACGAGATGAGGCGATAGGTCGATGCCAACCACCTCGGAGAAGTCACGAGAGCTGACGCCCGAAATCCACATTGCACTCTGAACGTCGCGACCCCGCGCGGTGGCCGAATGGGTCGACCATGCATCAGGACTTAGCTCTCGAATGTCGGAGTGATAGGCCTGCCGCCCTTCAGGAGATTCGGGTGCGTCGGACACAGGGCGAAGCCAGGCAGCGAGTCGAGCGTGAAGCATGGTTTGCTCCGGTTTTCGCGGACCGCTGCCGCCACGGTCAACAAAGCTACTGCACCGAAGCGCTGACGACGATGGCAATGGCGGCCAAGAGAACCACGCCGGCGGCACCCCAAAGGACGGCGGACTTTGGGCGTCCCCGACGGTTCCGCAATGAATCACGTTCGGGGTGCGGGAGCCGAAGGCCCTCGGTCAATGAGTCCGGAGCGGACGCCGTTTCCTCGGGCCGGGCGCCGCTGATACCCGGCACCGTGAGCGCATCGAAACGCGGGTCCCGGCGCGGGACCGTCGGGCTGCTGGTCCGCGAGACTGTTCGTTTGCGACCGGGACGACCCTGCAGAGCCCAAACTTTCAGCTTCGGTCCGCCACGGCCGAGCTCGATCTCATCGTCGGTTCTCAGAGCCGCATGCTTGACGCGCTGGCCGTTCAGCCAGGTGCCGTTGCGACTCCCAGCATCGATCAGGATGTAGCGGCCGTTCTCGCTGCGGATCTCGGCATGCCGCCCGGACGCATCCAGGTCGACCTCGGGATCGAAGTTCACATCGCTGTCCGGCATTCGTCCGATGCGAATCAGATCTTGGTCGAACTCGAGCTCACGTCCCGAATCGGCGCCTCTGGTTTGGCGAAGTCGAATCACGATCGGGCCTCAATCGGCGGGCGGAATGAGCTCGACTTCTCTCGGCTGGCCAGGCTCAACCACGATATCCTTGCCCACTTGCGTGCCATCGACCTCTCGCGCCTCGAAATGATATGCGCCAGGCGGCAATCGCAGCAACACAGCCTCGTCGACGCGGAGCGGCCCATAGCTCCTGCCGTTGACGTAGAGCTGGCCTTCATCGATCGCCGCGCGAACCTGGACCTCTACGGGGACTTCGGCGTTGGCAAACACGGGGGGTGGAGGCGCCGCAACGTTTGTCGTTGGGCTTGTACGCCGTCCTGCGCTCACGATGGCGACGACCGCAGCCAAGCCGAGCAGCCCGAGAACCGATGCTGCCGTCGTCCAGGAGAAGGAGCCCTGCCCAAGTGGGTCCGAGACGAGCTTGCCAAGTGGCGATCGCGGCCTGGTCATCCCGCCGGGCACCATGCTCTTGACGACACCAGGAAGGGTTGGACCGGATGCCGCGCGATCGTGCTTGCCGCGTGGAAGAGGGTACTGCTGATAGAACGGAACCTCACCCGGTGCGGGCGGGAGCAGTGCCTCGCCATCGAAATCCGCCACGATACAGGTGATGTTGTCGTGGCCTCCGGCCGCATTCGCAAGGTCGATCAGAGAGTCGACGAGCTGCGGCTGTGGGCGAATACGGGCCATCTCAGATTCGATGGCGGCATCCTGGACGAGACCGCTCAGGCCGTCGGAGCACAGAAGCAGTCGGTCGCCACGCCGAAGCTCGACGAACGTGAGATCGACGACGACCTGCTCGGTCGTGCCCAGCGCCTGAAGGATGATGTTGGAGTGCTCGAACACCTCGGCTTCGTCTTCGGTGAGCTGGCCCGCTTCAATCAATTGATTGACGAGCGACTGATCTTTGGTGATGAGCGTGAGGCGCCCATCTCTCAGGATGTAGCAACGGCTGTCGCCGACCTGCCCGACGAAAAACACTTTGTCGACCAGCCCGGCCACCGTTGCGGTGGTGCCCATGCCGCGTCGCGTTCGGTCCTTCTTCGCGGAACGGAAAATCCGTGCGCCAGCTTCCTCGATGGAATCGACCAAACGGCGGGCAAAGCTATCACGGTCGGGCGCCGCATCGTCACCTCGCATCGTTTCAAAGAGTGTGTCGACGGCCATTTGGCTGGCGATCTC
>CAMYMX010000385.1 GCA_947259605.1 uncultured Polyangiaceae bacterium
CCTTGTCTTCGAGTCGACTCAGGATGCCGTCGTAGGTGGTCTCGTCGATGTTCTACTTCATCGCGCGTCTTGCAAAGCCGACGGCGATACGCTGATAGGCAGAGGGCAGAAGGCGGACCAACGAGTCGTAGACGTAAGCGTCTGGCCCCACGAGCACACGGCGTTTGTTCTTTTCGACCGCGCCGACAATGATGCGCGCTGCCTTGTCGGGACTGGTGATGAAGTTCTTCTCCACTGACTCGGGTCCGCCCTCGATGCTTAGACCGAGGTCCTGCATACTGTCACGAATACGGGAGCCGCGAGCGATTCCGGTTTTGATGCCGCCCGGGTGCACACTGGTGGCGCTGACGCCGCAGCCCATCATGTCGAGCTCTTCACGCAGGCATTCCGTGAAGCCGCGCACGGCGAACTTTGCCGAGTTGTAGGCGGCTTGGCTCGGAATACCCGCCAGGCCGAACACGCTCGAGACATTGATGATGTGTCCTTCGCCGGTGGCCTTGAGATGCGGGAGGAACGCTTTGGTCCCGTACACCACACCCCAGAAGTTGATGTTCATCAACCACTCGAAATCCTCGTAGCTCATCCCGTCGATGCTGCTAGCGAGCCCAACCCCCGCGTTGTTGAAGACGAGGTTGACCTTGCCGTGATCGTTTACGACTTGGTCTGCCCACGCGTAGACCGCATCGCGGTCGGCGACATCGACCTTCTGGGAGGTCACGCGAACGCCCAACGCCTTCGCCTGTGCAGCTGTTTCCTGTAGGCCGGTTTCGTTCACATCGCAGAGCGCCAGGTGGCATCCGCGACGAGCAAGCTCGCAGGCGAGCGAGCGGCCAATGCCCGAGCTGGCGCCCGTGATGGCGGCGACTTTGTCTGTGAAGTCCTTCATGGGCCGGATGCTACCCGATTTTCGGAGATTCGTGAGAGCGAAGAACGTGAAGGTGGACCCTTGCGAGCGGCGTCTATTCTGCGTCGCCGCCGCAGTTGCACCCGCGGTGACGACGCGATTGGCCCTTCGCGCATTCCTCGCTACAGTAGCGCTTCCCAGGCATGTCGCGCGAACCTCGCCGTCTTGTGGCAAGAGTCTAGATTAGATGCCCGCGAGATTTGACCACGCGGTCGTGATCGTTCCGAGCTTGAAGCGAGCGGTGCGGAGCTTCGAGCGATTGGGGTTTTGCGTCGTTCCGGGTGGGCGCACGGGGCCGGTCCACAACGCGTTGATCCTCTTCGGCGACGGAACCTACCTCGAGCTCACCACGAACCGCTTTTCGATGGCGCGTCCCGTTTATCGCGCGCTCAACGCCACCGGCCTGATGGGCCACGTGGCGGCTAAGAGGAAGGACATGCTCCATCGATTCCTCCCGTTGATTGGAGCGCGGCAAGGGGCGATCGACTGGTGCATCCGCGTCGACGACATTCGCGATGTCGTCCGTCGACTTCGCGATGCTGGCATCGAGATGGTCGGCGAAATGGAATTCGAGCGGGAGCGCCCGGATGGCAAAGTGGCCAGGTGGTTGCTGGCGGGGCCGCGAGACGTGCGTCTGCCGTTCTTGATCGAAGATCTAACCCCCGTGGAAATCCGCGTTCCGTTTCGCGACCTCTCCACGCACCCCAATGGGGTCACAGCCATCCGTCGGCTGGTTCTTCCGGACGAGGCCAAGGCGGCATTCGAGCGCACACTGGGACGGGTGCTTCGAGCTGAGCCGGGGTCCGCGGCGGACGAGTCTGCGCCTGTGGGCGGCGTGACGATCGAAGGGTCCCTTCAAGAGGAGATGCTCACGGGGCCGTACCGGCTCGAGCTTCTTCGGCCGGGCGGCGATGACGAGGAGCTTCATCCAAAGGAGACGTTCGGCGTATCGATCAAGCTCGTGGGGATGTAGGGCGGCGGGTAGAGATGCACGGCGCGACGGCGTTGCGGCATCGTTTAGGGCTCGTCCGAAAACATGGCGAATGGCAAAGCCCAGGGGGATTGGCTAGTCCGAGAGGGCGGTGTTGAGGAACTGGGCGATGAGCTGGGCTACTTGGTCGGGGTCGTCTTCTTGGAGGAAGTGGCCGCAGTTTGGGAGGGAGGTGAGCTCGGCTTCGGGGTGGGCGCGTTGGAGGCGGGCCATGGTTTTGGCGACGTCGGGGAGGACGCGGTCTTTTTCGCCGTAGATCAGGCGGATGGACGTTTGATAGCCGGGGAGCTCGCGGGCGATTTTGGCGAGGCCGCGGATGCCGAGGCCGCTGCCTGCTTGGATGAGGGCTTTGCGCGCGGCGGGGCTTTCGAATGGGGCGGTGTATGGGGTGAGGACTTCGCGATTGAGGCGGGCTTTGTTGGCGACGCCGAACTGCATGGCGCCGACGATGCCCTTGGGGCTCACGAGGAAGTCGCGGAGGCCGGGCGTTTTCATCGCGATGAGGAAGAGCTTCACCGCCCAGGAAGTCTCTGGGTAGACCAGGGTGTTCAAGATGACGAGCTTCGGGACGCGGCCGGGGTGGCGGAGCGCCCAGTACACGCCGACGGGGCCGCCGAGGTCGTGCACGCAGAGATGCGTGTCGCCGATGTCGAGCGCGTCGAGGAAGCCGTCGAGGATGTCGGCGAAGAAGTTGTAGTTGTACCGGACGTCGAGCGGTTTATCGGAGAGGCCGTAGCCTGGGAGGTCGAGGGCGATGGCGCGGTGGGTTTTGGCCAGTGTCGGGAGGATGTTGCGGTAGAGGTGGCTGCTTGTTGGGAAGCCGTGGAGTAGAAGGATGGGGGGAACGTTCGGATTGGGGGCGCCTGCTTCGAGGTAGTGGAGGCGGAGGTCGTTGACCTGGGTGTAGTGGCTAGACGGCTCGGTCATCGGGTGATGATGCCTGCTTCCGAGGCGTTCGTCACTCGAAGGTGTATGGTGTTGCGATAGGCGACTCGACTCACAACGAGACCCCCCATGAAGGCCCTACTCGATAAGCTCGCGGACCGTGTGCTCTCACGGCTCGGTCTTGGACTGGATTTCTCTGTAGACCTGCGTGAGCGCTTCTTCAGTCCGATCACTCCGACTCTGTATCTGGGCGCCCGACCAAACCTAGAGCGCGTTCAGGAGCTGAAGGGGGCCGGAGTCACCCATGTTGTGAGCTGCCTGACGGAGGATGAACGTTCGCAGATGGCGTTCTTGCAGCAGGACTTTCATCATCTGTTTCTCGGTGTCCACGATGGAATGCATCAGGATATCGCAGGGACGTTTTCGCAGTTCTTCGACTTCGCAGCAGCTGCAACGGCCAGTGATCCAAAGGCCAAGTTGTTTGTCCATTGTGAAGTCGGCGTCAGTCGATCCGCCACCCTCGTCATCGCCTTGCTGATGAAAACGGAGGGCATGAGTTTCTTTGATGCCCTCTGTCGAGTTCGATCGAAGCGGTTTCAAGTCCTCCCCAATATCGGCTTCGCGTCGCAGCTCCAACGACTCGAGCATGAGTTGCAGCCGCCTTCAGTGACCAGCGTCCCCTCGTCTTTGGCTCAGTATCTCCACCGGATATGCAATGCTCCGGTGGAGATCGAGGTCCTTCAATCCGTGCTGGAACGGCACCGCTACGATGCCCCGGCGGCGCTCAGGATGATTTTTGATGGCGACATTCCCAGGGTCGTCCAAGGCGTTCGCTCGTAGCCGCGATGGGGCCACTCTTGCGGATTCGACAAAAGCCATGCAACGAGGATGGGGGCCGCGCGGCTTGCTATCGGCTTGAAGTTCGAGCTGCAGATGGGCGGCGACCTGCAGCCTTGCGAACGATGTGTGGGTGACGCGCGGCGATCTTCAGCAGTGCGATGGCGGGGCCCTCGGGCTGACGGCGGCCCTGCTCCCAGTTGCGCAACGTGTGAACGCTGATCTCGAGGGCGCGCGCAAACTCCTTTTGGCTGAGGCCGACGAAGCGCCGAAGCAAGATGATGTCCCTTCCAGATTCGATCTGCCCTTTGCGAATGCGCGTCCTTACGGGAGCTGGAATCATCCGTTTGAAATCGGCCTCGGTGAGCTCCCGAATGTGGAGGTCGTCAGTCATTGGTAGTCGTCCGACTTGTACTGCTGGTAGCGCTTTCGCTCTTGTTTGGTGGCGTGACGTACGCTGATAATCCGCACCAAGTCGTCCACTGGTTCAGCCCAACTGACCGTGATGAGGCCGCGCGCAATGGGCCCAATCGAAATGAAACGCTCCGCGTCCGCC
>CAMYMX010000386.1 GCA_947259605.1 uncultured Polyangiaceae bacterium
GATCATTGCGATCTGCTCGGCCTCCGTCGGCTTTGTGACCTACATGCGAACGCTGCGCGCCAAGCTAGCCCTGCTCTGCGTAAGCGTGGCACTCGCCTACCTGGCGACGCTTGGCGTCAACGCCACCCGAATCGTCATTGCACTCCTCCTGAAAGCGCACCCCTTGTCGATCGCTGGCTTGTCGGCCGCGCAGATTCACCACGCCGAAGGCATCGTCGTCTACTTCTCCAGCTTGTGCGCCCTCTACCTCCTCGCCGATCGCCTCCTCGCTCGCGCCGAGGCCCCAACATGAAACGCGTGCTCATCCCCCTAGCGAGCTACCTCGCAGTCACCATCGTCGTCCCCATCCTAAACGGCGCCCCAATCGACGCACCTTTCATCGAGCACGCCGCCCTCACCATCATCATCACGGGGACACTCTCCGCGCTCCGCGCCCCTCGCTCAAGCGAAGGGCGGGAACGGAGCTCGGATTGGGTTGTGACTGCGACGCGTCAGTCGTCGGTCGGGCAGTCGAAGGGGAGCACCCCCAGATAGATCGGGTCGGGGGGGGGAACGTCCGCGTACGTTCCTTCCTCGGCCAGGCTGGTCAGGGTGCCCGGGCTGAACACGCCCTCCTCCACCCAATCGGCCAGCGCGACGCCTGCAATGTCTCTGGTGAAGTAATCGGTGTCATCCGTCAGGTAGGTGTGCAAGTTGAATGGAAGGGCATCGAGCCAGTAGTACACGCCCGGCAGCGTATTGTTGGCGCAGTACATGTCGCGAACTCGGTTGATGTAGGACCAGGTGTTGGGCCAGGCGGTTGTGCTGACCTGCGTTTGGTCGTCTTGATTCGAATTCTGGAGCAGTACCTGCTCGGGTGTTCCAAGCAGCCGTTCCGAATGGGCAACGGTCAGCACGTCGCCCTGCGCGCAGTCGGTGCTGATGCAATAGGGTGGCTGGGTGAGCTTTGTCGCCCACTGCTGCTGTGCCTGAACGCCAAGCGTTTTGACGCTCAACCCCGACCCACTGTCGAGACCGAAAGCCGCGTCGTTCACCATCGTGCTGTGCACCCAACGCTCCTCATCAAGCACGTGATGCAGATTGAACATGACGCCAAAGCCGCCCGCAGAGGTTCCAGAGAACACGACTTTCAGGAGATCAGGTCGGAAACCCGTGGGCAACGAGTCATTCATCTCGCCAGCCAAGATGTTGCGAAGCACGCGGAGCGCGGCTCGCGCATTCAGCGCTCCGTATCGCTCGACGGAGAAGCCTGTGAAAAGATTCAATTGGCCACCGCCGGTGAACACATCCTGGTTGCAGTACGGAAGAAAGATCTTTGTCCAGTCTGCAAAGCCGTTGGTCAAGGGATCAGGATTCAGGATGCCGGTCGGGCTGAAATCGTCGTCGAGTGACGAAAATAAGCTGGGGGCGTTGTCCAGTACGCCCTGGCACTGCCCTTCGCTGACGCAGACGCCTCCGCCCTGCATATGGGATACGACGTTGCCCACCGGGTTACCGTCCGAAGCCAGCTGAATCCAGAAGGCAAAGGGGCTGCCGTCGCCGCAGCGGGTCCCCCAGACGCTTTCGTCGAGCACCACTTGAGTCGGGACTCCCGGTGCGAATGGCGTCAGCCCGGTAGGCTGCGTCTTGACGACGGTGACGCCCGGAATGCCGCCTGGACTGCACTTGGGAACGAGCGGACTGACGTCGCCGTGCGCGGAACCCAGCATGCATTCGCTCTGTGTTCGAGCCCGCGCGATGGCCTCGGCAGAGGGAACCCCAACGAGTAGCTCTAGGAACCCCCCCCCACTCCACAGGGTCCGTCGATGACGGCCGCCGAGGCCGCCGCTGCACCATCGATGTCGGCCGCTACCGTGGCGGCGTTGCAAGCCGGATCGAGCACACAGTCTCGTTGGAGATTGAATGCCAGGTCGAGGAAGGCCGCGCTCTCGTTGTACGCGGCGTCCATGCAGCTCACGCCGACGCCAGCCCCGCGAACCTTCGCGTGCGGCCCACCAAAGATGCGCGCGGCTAGCGTGGCGGCGTTGCCGACGCATTCCTCGATCAACCGGTCCGCCAGCCCGACCTCCGTCACCGCTGCCCCGTATCCGAGCGACTGCACCAGGCGATCGGTGCATGCGATCGCCACGCTCGAGCGCAGCTGGTCTTCCGCTGCGACTAGGGCCGCATCAGTCGGGCTGCAGGCGCTCCCCGTGCTCGAGTAACACAGCGACGTCGCATTGCTCGCGTCGAGGAAGCACTGACTCAGAGCGGAACCGGCAGTACCTTCGCACGTGGTGTCTGCGAGCCACGTGAACGGAACTGCACCGGCGGATGCCCCACCAACGCCGTCGGCATCGACCCGAACGATGAACGTCTGGGATCCGGGAGCCAGGCCTAGTGCCACCGCGTCGAGGATCGCCGACGCACTCACCGCGCCGGCAAAGTCCGATTGACCCGACGGGAGGAATAGGGCGGTGACATCGATGCGGGTCGCCCCTTGATCGGTCTGGAGCTCCATTTCAACCAATGAGATCGCGGTCAATGGGACCGGGAAGCTCACCGAAGCGGTGAACAAGCCCGATGCTGGAATCGTCGAGTTCTGCGCCGGGGCGGTGATGCTGGGGCCGACTGGCAGAATTGGGCCGTCGCACCCGAGCCCGTACAAGTTGGGAAGCACGAGCGCTACCAGAGCGCTGATGAGGATCAGTCTGAAGTTGGGGCGCATGCGACCTCCTGAGGAATGAGAAACCCGGGGCACGGTTTCCGCAAAACGAGAAGCTGGTTCGAATTCCGACTTTCCGCAAACCAGCCCTTTGGGCCAGAACGGGTGGCCCTGCGGACGTTACAGAACTGTGGCGCCGATCTCAATGCCCGTGATCGAAGAGACCTCGGAAGGGCGAAGTGCCATCGATGAGAATTGGCTCCGGTCGAACCGGCCCTGTCCCCCCCAATTAAGGGACACGCTCCCCCCTCGTAACCGCTCGAAATCGCACGACTCCTGCGGTAAAGATCGCAGCGCCACATCACACGAGTCGCTGCGATCTTTGCCGGAGAAGCCGTGTGTAATCGGCTACTTGTGTGCCCGGAGAGTGTCCCTTACGAAGGCGTCGGCGGCGCGGTAGATCGTGTCCTTTCTCGACGGATCCATTCTCCCGAGGGTGCCGAGCATCATCTTGCTCCTTGGGTTCTTCTCGAAGAAGTCACGGTGGTCCCGAATGAACGACCAGTAGAGCCCGTCGACGACCTCACACCACGGCCCTTTCCCGTAGTCGCTCATCTTCCGAAGGTAGTTCGACCCGCAGATATAAGGCTTGGTGGTAAACGCACCTCCCTCACTATGCAGCGCCATGCCGTAGACGTTGGGCGCCATCACCCAATCCGCCGAGTCGACATACATCTCCATGAACCATCGATACGCCGCGTTCGGGTCGACGCGACAGAGCAGCATCAGGTTGCCGACCACCATTAGCCGTTCGATGTGGTGGTTGTAACCGGTCGTCCGGGCCCGAACGATGGCGTCGTCCAGGGGAGGGATGCCCGTGGTCCCGTCATACCAATGGTGGGTGATCTGGCGTCCGTGTCCCCAAAAGTTCTGCGCCCAGTGAGAGGGCGGCAGGGTGTTCCAGATACCCCGAATGAATTCTCGCCAGCCGATCAGCTGGCGAACGAAGCCCTCGACAGAATTGAGCGGAGTCTCATGCTCCTCCGCGTACCGCAGGGTTCGGTCCAAGACCGCGCGCGGCGTCAGCAATCCGATGTTCATGAGCGGGCTGAGCACCGAATGGAAAACGGTCGGGTGTACGCTGCTCAGCGCATCCTCGTAGTCGCCAAAAAGACGAAGCCGCTCCGCGAAAAATGATTTCAGGGCCGCGTCCGCCTGCGCCTCCGTCGTCGGAAGCCAGAAATCGCCGGCGTCGCCCGGGTGCTCCGCAAAGCGCGCATTCACCAGAGTGACTAGTTCCTTGGTGTGAACAGTCCAGCTCGGTCGCGACAGCGCCGGCGGCACCAGCTTCTTGGGGAGCTTCTTCCGGTTCTCGGCATCGAAGCTCCACTGCCCACCCTTCGGCTCGCCGTTCCCGTCCACGAGCACTTCCATCCGCATTCGCTGCCACCGATAGAAATCGGCCATGAACAGGCGCTTGTGACTGCCACGATACGCTTGGAACGCCTGACGGCTTGTCACGAACA
>CAMYMX010000387.1 GCA_947259605.1 uncultured Polyangiaceae bacterium
AGTGAATCGAAAAGACCGGCCCGCGACTCGCCAATAGGATGTAGAACAGACCGAAGACGGTCGCGAAGCGCCAAGGCTTGGCGAACAGGGGCAAGATTGCGAGCGGCAGCAGCAGCTGGAGCAGGTAGATGACCTTGGCCTCACGCAGCGCGAAATCAACGGCGAAGGTCGGGTTGGTGAGCAGCGTCAGTAGTATGCCCCCCAGGCTTTTCCCGCCTGTCATGTCTTTGTAGTACCAGCCGAACCCGTATTTGCCTCCCAATGGATCGGCCGCGCCCATGATGAATATCTTGACCAAGATGAAGTAGAGGGCGGCCACCCCGATCGTGATCCACCCGGCCCGCACGAGGCGGGGGTCTCGGGTCAGAACGGCGGCGAACGCCACGCAGGCGATGAGCAATGAGGCGTCTTCTCGGATCAAGAGCACGAACGGCAAGAGGACGAAATAGGCGCGTAGGCGGCCCGTGGTGAGCAGATACAAGAGCCACAGCATCGGCATGGCGAGCAGGGTCAGTGAGTGGAACTCGTAGAGGTTGGCGCCGTGCAGGGCGGGGTAGAGGGCCCAGGCCGCGGCCAGCGTCACCCCGGCCCACGCCGAGCGGACGTGATCCCGGCCGAGCAGATAGGCCGGCACCACCCCGGCGCCGCACCAGATCGCCTGCAGCACCAGAATGAGCTCAGCCCGCGGGTAGATGTAGTAGAGTGGCGAGAGCAGGACCAAGATGGCGTCAAAGTGCGCGTTGGCGTGGTTGCCCGTCGGGATGAAGTTGCTGCCTAGAAAATTGCCGTGGCTCGAGTGGTAGAAAATGTTGTCGTAGATCGCGAGATCGAGGAGGCGGGTTTGCAGGGCGTGGTGATTGTTGATCGCCAGGCGCGAAAACCAAAACGCGTAGGCCGCAAAGAGCCCGCCGACGATGACCCACGGGGCCACGGCTCGAAGGCGGGCGAGCCACGTTGGCGCCGGACCTGCCCGGCGATCCGGCAAAACCTCGCACAAGAAGGCCGCAGTGGGAATGAGGCAGACCGTCGAGACGCCGATGAAAAATAGGGTGTGAAAGGGTCGCTTTGATTCGATGCCGGGCTGCATCAGCGCCACCAAAAACGGGGCGGCGAGCGAAAAGGCAAATAGACGGTTGAAGCTCCGCGCCCATGCCTCTACCCGCCAGTGACCCCGC
The DNA here is from genome assembly GCA_947259605.1 of uncultured Polyangiaceae bacterium. GTDB lineage: Bacteria > Myxococcota_A > Polyangia > Polyangiales > Houyiibacteriaceae > SG8-38. The sequence continues at coordinate 1,176 of CAMYMX010000387.1, forward strand.
AGGGCGCGACCGACGAAGAAGAAGCCCAGCAGCAAGGCCGCCATGACCCCGGAGGTACCGAGCAAATAGAAGAGCTGCTCTACTCGCTCCGCTTGGCTCAGGTCGTTCTTGCTCCAGACGGGCAACCTAGCCGCGTGCATGAGCGGCCAGAGGGCAGCGGCCCAAGCGATCGCATAGAGGGCCGGCCACAACAGGACCCGCTGCGAGAAATGAACAATCCGCAGCACCAGGCGATCGACCCGGGACAACACCTGGCGCCAATCGGGCATCACGATTCTCCGGCGGCGGCTACCAGCCAAGATGATCGGCCGTGAAGGAGTCGGCGCACCATTCCAATCCACACGGTGTAGTCGTCATCCCGTGCCTTTGCAAGCACGCGAGGCGAGCTAAACGCCGAAGCGCTCGTTGTACGGCCTCAGCGTCTCGCGCACCCGCTCATCGGTCAGCCCAAAGTCCTCGATGGCGTATTCGTGCTCGCCCTCCTGCGAGGTTGGTTTTTCGGCAATCCGCTCTTCGAGAAGGCCTGCAATTTCCTCACTAAATTCGAGGTCGAAGTGCGCGTAGATGTCCTGCAGCACGGTCATCGGGCTGGCCATGAGGTCGCGAAGCCGAACGTCGTAGAGCTGGGATTCCGGTATCTTCTTCCGCGACTCCATCGCCCGATCCAACCCTATCCGCGTGTAGTCGAGCCAAAACTCGCCGAGCTCCTTCACATCGAGGCTGCGCTTGAGCTTCGACGCCATTTTGGCGGACAAGCTGCAGTGCGAGGCCAGCGCCTTGGTGATGTCGCGGTGGGTGAAGATGATCTGCGCGTCGGGATAGACGGCCATGAGCGCGTCCAAGTTCCAGATGTGCCAGGGGCACTTCAAGACCCAGCGCCCTGCGGAGCGCTGCGCGTTGAGAATCTTGAGCTGCAGCTTGTGGAACTCATAGGGCTCGGTCATGTCCCAGTCGAGCATCGCGTTCGCGTAGCTGTAGGCTGCGAAGCCCACCCAAAACGTGAGGACCGCCATGTCATTCTCGAGAAGGAAGAAGTCCTCTTCGTAGGAGTCTGCGGTGACGTTGTGGGCAACGCCCTGATCGGGAATGGCGGCCTGATTGAAGCCGAAGGTGAACTTGGCCTGAGCGCGCCGCCAGGCCGCGTCACCGAGCGGATCCCCGAGGCGGCCGACCGGATAGGCAAGCTCCCAGGCTTGCGCCACGCGATTGTTCGGGTCGGCGGCGAGAACGTTGTGAAGAAACGTGGTGCCGGTCCGGAAAAAGCCGGTGATGACGACGGGACGCTCGATGTCGACCTCCTCGAGCTCCGGATGGCGCTTGGCGAAGTCGACGACGCGAAGTCGGTTCCCGAGATGCCAGTTGAGTACGTAGCGTGCGCCGAAGAGACCGGTCGTATTCAGGTTTGCGTCGTTGACCCCATCGACCGCTGCGTCGAGCCGCGCGCGAAACCCTCCATCGCCCCAATCATCCAGGCCAGTCGTCCGCTGAGCCAGCTTCATGACGCGCTCCGAGTCGATCGGGATCATCTTCTTGCTCAGGCCATCGAGCTTGTTCACGAGCGAAAACGGCAGGCCGGGCTTCAGGTCGTCTGGGGTTTCGCTCATCAGGGGTCTAGTAGAACGCCGAAGCGCACAGTGTCAAAGCGAGGCGCGGCCTGGATCCTCAACGGTCGGAATCGAGGCGCCAATGGTCGTGGACGGCTCCCCAACGGTGGGTCAGTCGCGAAAATCTGTGGCATGGTCCGCGCCGATGGGGTTTCTGCTCTTCAGCATCGGCAACGCGCTTGCGATCACGGGGCTGGTGTTGGCAGCGCTGGGGTACGCGCAAGGGAGCGCGGGGGCTTGGATCGTCGCGCTCGTGGCTGCGGGTGAGCTGACGGTTCTCGGCAGCGTTCTCGTGCTGGGAGACGACGGATACCAAGCCCTGGAGGCGCGCGGTTCGGCAATCTTGCGGCGCGAGGCGGCAGCGAAGGCCAACTCGATTTCGGCGAAGCGCCAGGGCGCCGGAATGGCGCTGCTCCTCGCTCACCTCATCGCCTACTTCCTCGTCTGGATCACCGGCATCTTCGGCTACAGCAGGGCAACCGCAGTCGACCCGTTCCCCACTGTCTTCGGCTTGTCGTTCGAGAGACAGGGGCCGGCACTGGTCTGGGGCGTCATCGCAGCCGAGCTGCTGTTCGTTGTTGCGATCTATGTCCTCGGACCGGCTTGGTGGGATCGCTTCAAGCAGCTCTTTCGCTACACCCCGCCCGCCTCGCCGTCGGAACCCGAAGCGCCGAAGCCGCCGCCGACGCTTCGATATCGAATCGGCCTCGGGGTATTCATCTTCGGCAACCTGCTTGCCGTGACCGGCATGCTCTTGCCCGCCTTTGGTTTGGCAAACGGACGGATGGTCGGCGTCATCGCGGTGATTTTGGCCGCCGGCGAGATCATCAGCTGGAGCAGCATCGTCCTGCTCGGCAAAGAGGGTTTTAAGGAGCTCAAGACGCGACTGTTCGCCGTGCTCAAGCGAACCCCGTCGGGCGAGCCGGTTTCGCTACGACGCCACGGGGTGGGGGTTTCACTCCTCGCCCTGCACGTCGCGGCGCAGTTCCTGGCCCTGGTGTTGCCGATCGCCGCTCACTTCGGAACCGCGGCAGACGAAACCTTTCCAACCGTCCTCGGCCTCAGCCGCCCCGAGCAGCTCAACTGGTTCGTCGGGCTCTTGGTCGCGTCCGAGGCTCTCTTCTTTGCCGGCGTGTACACCCTAGGTGCAGATTGGTGGGGACGATTCAGCGCGCTATTCAGAAACTAACGTTGGCGCCGAGGTTGATGGCGATCTCGTTGATCCTGCCGTTGGCGCCAGTCGTCGTGATCGACGACGGGTCATACTGAGCGGGGAACAGGACGCCCAAGCCCTGCCCGCGTCCGTGCGAGTAGCGAAAGCCGATCGCGATGGCGAAGCCGCCCTTACCCTCGTCGGCATCGGGTCGCCCGGGATGGACCTCCCGA